>NZ_JAXION010000002.1:0-110069 GCF_049311045.1 Rhodococcus sp. 7Tela_A2
GTGGCGGAAGGTCAACGCGTTGCCTGCCGCGGCCCCACCGGGGCCGGAAAGTCCACCACCATGCGCATGCTGACCAGCCTCCTGACACCGACATCGGGCACGGCGACGGTCGCCGGGTTCGATGTCGTCCGCGACCCCGACCGGGTACGCGCCCACATCGGTTACATCGGACAGGGCAACGGCGGTGGCTACTCCTACAAAGTGCGCGACGAGCTGTACAACCAGGGCCGGTTCTACGGCCTGCCCGCACGCCGATACCGCAGCCGCGCTGCGGAACTCATCGAGGCGCTGGAACTCGGTGGGCTCGAGAAGCGCGGCATCCAATCACTGTCCGGCGGCCAGAAGCGCCGGTTGGATGTCGCACTCGGTCTCATGCACGAACCGCCACTGCTGTTTCTCGACGAACCCACCACGGGTCTGGACCCACACAGTCGAGCCAATCTGTGGGAGCACATCCAGGAACTCCGCCGGCGCACCGGTATGACGATCGTGCTCACGACGCACTACCTCGACGAAGCGGACAAGATGGCAGAACGAGTGGTGGTGATCGACCACGGCCGGATCGTCGCCGACGCGTCGCCGGGCGATCTCGAACGCGAGTATGCCGACGACGTCATCACCGCACGCGTCGCCTCGCCGGCCGTACTCGACGCCACCGAGGCGGCCGGGCTCGTCCGCCGGGCTCTCCCGCCGGACATCGGAGCCGTGGACACCGAGGTCTCGGGCGATGTCGTCACCGTCGTCATTGCCACAACCCACGGCGCCGAGCGGCTTCCCGCCGCGCTCGAAGCGATGCGTCTTGCCGGCCTGGCGGTGCTGTCCGCCTCGCTCACGCAGGCGAGCCTCGACGACGTCTTTCTCAACCTGACCGGTCGCAGCCTGCGAGAGGAGATCGCGTCGTGAACGTGCAGACCGACGTCCCACCGGTTCGTTCCCGCCCCGCCGACGTAACGGCACCACGGGCTGGGGCCGCAAAATTCACCGCCGACACCGCAGCGGTGTTCATCCGCGAGATACTGCTGCTGCTCCGCGACCCGTTCAGCCTTACGTTCTCGCTGCTGCAACCCCTCGTGTTCCTCGCGCTCTTCGGCCCGCTCCTCACGGGTGCACTCGGCGTCGGGTCCACCGCCGAGACGTTGCAGTGGTTCGTGCCCGGCGTGATCGTCATGATTGCGCTGTTCGGCACCTCGATGACGGGTTCGAACCTGTTGTACGAATTGATGACGGGATCCTACGAACGCGTACTCGCGACCCCGCTGTGCAGGTCTTCACTTCTCGTGGGACGAGCGCTGAAAGAGTTCGCGCCGCTCATGATTCAGGGTCTGCTCATCGTGATCGTGTGTGTGCCGTTCGGTTTCGAGTTGTACCCGTTCCATGTACTTGCGGGACTGGCGCTGCTCGGTGTGTTCGGAATCGGGGTGGGCGCACTGTCCTGTGCGCTTGCCCTCGCCGCCCAGAACCGCGAGTGGATGTTCTGGACCGTGCAGCAGACTCTGTTGTTCCCGCTCCTGATCCTGTCGGGAATGATGCTGCCGCTCGATGCGGGCCCCGCATGGATGCGGACGGTCGCGCTGCTCAACCCGCTGACCTACATCGTCGACGCCGAACGGGCGTTGCTCGGAGGTGCGGTTGCCGATCCGGCTGTCGCACGCGGCGTCCTTGCGGCAGTGCTGACCTGCGTGGTGGGGCTCGTCGTCGGGATCCGCCGGACCCGCCGAACCGTATAGCTCCGGGTCCGCCGCTACTCCGGACTCCACCGGACGCAGAAAACCCCCGCGGGCCGCTTGCGCGTCCCACGGGGGTCTCGTGGCGGAGGATAGGGGATTTGAACCCCTGAGGGCGTTAACCCAACCCGCGTTCCAGGCGAGCGCCATAGGCCACTAGGCGAATCCTCCGTGGGGAAGCATAGCGAATGTCCGGCCATAGTTACCAAACGGGCAGGTCGAACCACGGATTTCCGCCCCTGGGAGGGGGGTGGTGCGCGGCGTGCCGTACGTCCTCTACACTTGCCGATGGATCCCGCGCGGCGCGCATCCTGTGAACTCCCCCAGGGCCGGAAGGCAGCAAGGGTCAACGGGCTCTGCCGGGTGCGCGGGGTCCTCTTAATCTCCGCCGATGCCCGTGTCACCGTGCACGGTGAAAGGTCCTTCCGCATGCCTAGGCAGACCCAGTTCGGGTTGATGAGCCATGAGGAACTCGTCGCAGAGCACGAGCGCCAGTCCTCGAATTACGAGCGCTTGAAGACCGAGAAGCTGACGCTGGACCTGACGCGCGGCAAGCCGTCGCCCGAACAGCTCGACCTCTCTGCGGAGTTGCTGTCGCTGCCCGGGCAAGGCGACTACCGCGATGCGAACGGCACCGACACCCGTAACTACGGTGGCCTCACCGGCCTGCCCGAGCTGCGCGCGATCTTCGGCGAACTGCTGAACATCCCCGCTGAGAACCTGCTCGCGGGCAACAATGCGAGCCTCGAGATCATGCACGACCTCATCGTCTGGTCGATGCTGCACGGTACGGTCGATTCCCCCCGTCCCTGGTCGCAGGAGCCGGTGGTCAAGTTCCTGTGCCCCGCACCGGGATACGACAGGCACTTCGCGATCAGCGAGTCGCTCGGCATCGAGATGATCCCCGTTCCGGTGCGCGACGACGGACCCGACGTGCGGCTGATCGCCGATCTCGTCGCGAACGATCCGCAGATCAAGGGCATGTGGACGGTGCCCACCTATTCGAACCCGACCGGCGCGGTGTACAGCGAGGACGTCGCACGCGAACTCGTGTCGATGCCGACCGCGGCACCCGACTTCCGGATCTTCTGGGACAACGCGTACGCGGTGCATCCGCTGACCGAGAACCTGGCCCCGGCGATCGACATTCTGGGACTGGCCGCGCAGGCCGGACACCCCAACCGGGTCTTCGCGCTGGCGTCGACGTCGAAGATCACGTTCGCCGGGTCCGGTGTCAGCTTCTTCGGTAGCTCCACCGAGAATCTCGCGTGGTACCAGAAGCACCTCGGCATCAAGACCATCGGCCCCGACAAGGTCAACCAGCTCCGGCACCTGCGCTTCTTCGGCGATGCGGCGGGCGTCCGAGCCCACATGGCCAAGCATCGCGAGATCCTCGCGCCGAAGTTCGCGCTCGTCCGCCGCATCCTCGAGGATCGGCTGGGTGAGTCGAAGGTGGCGTCGTGGACCGACCCCAAGGGTGGCTACTTCATCAGCCTCGACGTCGTGGACGGCACCGCCAAGCGGGTTATCTCGCTCGCGAAGGACGCCGGCATCGCACTCACCGGTGCGGGCTCCGCGTTTCCGTACAAGAACGATCCCGACGACAGGAACATCCGGCTCGCGCCGAGTTTCCCGTCGCTCGGCGAACTCGAAAAAGCCATGGACGGCGTCGCGACGTGCGTCCTGCTCGCCGCCACGGAGAAGGCACTCGAGGCATAGCAGCTCCATCGGCTCGACGGCGGCCGGCCCCTGCCGCAGGCCGCGTGTCGGTCTTCGCCCCGGTGCCGGGGACCCGAACGAAAAGGCACGGTCCACGCTTGTTCCCAAGCTGTGGACAACCCTGTGGAATTCCGGTGGACCGAACGTGGACAACTGCGTTCGCAGTGCTCTGACCTGTGGTTCTCGGAGGAACGTGCGAATTCCACACCCTGTGATGAATGTCCGGTTCTGCGCGGCGTGGTTCGGTACGACGGTCGGAGCCGGTCCCAGGGCATCACGCCGGGCTGTGGCGTCGGCCATGCAGACCGGGGCATGATCGAGCCATGGACGCAACGCTGAATCTGGTGGGAGACCCCGACGCCGACGCCCTGCTCTCGCAGAATCCGGCGGCGTTGCTCATCGGGATGCTGCTCGACCAGCAGGTCCCTATGGAAACCGCGTTCGCGGGCCCGAAGAAGATCGCGGATCGCCTCGGCCGGCTCGACGTCCACGAGATCGCCGCGATGAAACCCGACGAGTTCATCGCGGTGTGTGCGCAGCCCCCCGCGGTGCACCGGTTCCCGAAGTCGATGGGGGAACGTATCCAGTCGCTGTGCACGTACCTCGTGGAGCACTACGACGGCGACGCCGCTGCGCTCTGGACCTCCGGTGAACCGGACGGCAAGGAAGTGCTGAAGCGACTGAAAGCGTTGCCGGGATACGGCGACCAGAAGGCCCGCATTTTCCTCGCGCTGCTCGGCAAGCAGGTCGGTGTGGAGCCGGCGGGCTGGCGAGAGGCCGCAGGCGCCTACGGTGACGAGAATTCCCGCCGGTCGATCGCCGATGTCGTAGACCAGCAGTCGCTGCTCGAGGTACGTGAGTTCAAGAAGGCGGCCAAGGCCGAGGCGAAGGCCGCGAAGAAATAGCCCGGTTGGGTCACCGGGCTACTTCGCTGCGAGCTCAGAGTTCGCGGAACCGTGGGATGAGATGCTCCGCGACGTGCTTCGCCTCGTCGATCAGCGGCCATCCCGCGAGGATGAGAGTGGTCAATCCCGTCTCGTCGCGCAGCGTGCGCACATGCCCGGTGATCTCGTCCGGTTCGCCGACGTAGTAGACCGCCGACGATCCGGTGGCGAAGATGTCCAGCGGCGACCAGGCGGTGATGCCTGCGTACAGACCGTCGCCGAGGTACAGGTCCTCGGGCTCGGGCAGTTTGCCGGCGTTGATCGTGTCGACCCAGCCCTGTCGCTGCGCATCGCGAGCGGTGAACGTCTCCAAGGTCTGCTGACCACCGGTCCGGCGGCGCACCGCATTGTCGAGAACCTCGCGGATCCGCTCGATCCCGGTCTTCTCGAACAGCGAGCGGAACCGGTCGAGCGCTTCGGCGCGATTCGGGCGCACGATCACGCCCGACAGACCACCGAAGTCGCTGAACTCGCGTCCCTCGGCGGCAGCGGATTCGCGCGCGGCGGTGAACTTGTCTCGGACGAAAGCGTTTTCGCGCAGCATCACCAGGTAGGCGTCGAGCACCTTGCCGGAGTTCTGCAGCCCGGCGGGGGAATCGCCTGTGCCCCAGAGAGGCACCGTGTGCCCGGGTTCGGGCGGATCGATCCGCAGCGGGGTGTTGGGGAAGTTCGACTCCGTGCCTTCGGCGTAGATGCGGCGGAAGTCGGCCCAGTACTGCTCACCGAGTTCGTAACGCCGGTCGTGCTCGACGTTCATGTCGTACTTGGTGAGGATGTTCTCCCGGCCGTTGACGGAATTGATCATCAACCGGCCACCGCTGAACGCATCGAAGGTCAGCGCCTTTTCGGCGAGGAGCCGCGCGGGTGTCATGTTGGCGTAGACCGCGACGAGGAACTTCATCCGGCTGGTGTGCGCCGCGGCCCACGTGGCGGAGATGAACGGGTCGTTCGGCCAGGTTGCCACGAGCGCACCGTCGAAACCGCCGTCGTCGATGGTCTTGGCCAGCTCGATCTGTCGCTGCCCGTCGACCGGGTACAGCCCGTCCGGGCTCCAGGGATAGTCGCCGTCCGCCTGGGTGAGGTACCAGAAGGTCTTGATGCCCATCAGTGTGCGTCCTTCGTCGGGAGATCGAGAGTGTCGATGTGTGCGCGGGCGCGAAGCGCCGCCGCATCGACGGTGAACAGTGCGTCGAGGTAGGCCACCGCGAACGAACCGGGACCGGTGGAGTTCTCCTCGGCGATCTCCGACGCGACCGCGACGTGGGTGTGGGCGGCCGCGAGGCCGATCAGCGGCGTCGGAGCGACCGCGAGGTACGCCGCGACCAGGCCGCCGAGCGAGCATCCGGTAGAGGTCACGCGGGGGAGCATCGCGCTGCCACCTCCGATACGCAGTCCGGTGATCTCACCGTTGCGGTCGCGGCCGACCAGGTAGTCGATCGGCCCCGACGCGGATACGGCGTCCGCATGCTCGAGCAGTGCCAGCGCGGCAGGCAGGGCGGCTGCGGCCTCGTCGGCACTGTCGACACCGCGGGTGTCGGAGCCGAGTCCGGCGAGCGCGATGATCTCGGATGCGTTGCCGCGGACCGCGGTCGGCCGGAACTCCAGCAGATCCGCGGCGAGACCGGTGCGCCAGGACAGGCCGCCGACCCCGACCGGATCCAGAACCCACGGCGTGCCGGCATCGTGTGCGGCTTCGGCGGCGCGGGTGAACGCGACGGCGGTCCCGTCGTCGGGCGTCCCGAGGTTGACGAGCACACCGCCGGCGATGCGCGCGAACTCTCCGGCTTCGTGTGCGTTGTCGATGTGCGCGTTGCTGGCACCGGCGGCGAGCAGCACGTTGGTGAGGAAGTTCGCGGAGACGATATTGGTGAGCGACTGCACCAGCGGCACTTGCGCGCGGAGCGCGTCGAGGGCCGAGACGAGATCGTCGACGGTGGGAGCATTCGTCGTGGTAGTCACAGAAATCCTGTCGGAGAAGGGGATTCGGGGCAGGGTCAGGACCGGGGACATCGCGTCATGCGTCGCCCTTCCCTTCCGTGACGGTCGATTCGGTCGCGGTCGTGCCGGTGGCCATGGGCAGCGCGGGATCTGCGGCCCACTCCTCGAGCGACCCGTCGTAGACCGCGATGTCGTCGCGTCCCGCCCGGACCAGCGCGAGCGCGACCAGGCACGCGGACACGCCACCACCGCAGTAGAGGATCACCGGACGTGCAGCGCCGGCGAGTGCCGCCTCGGCCAGTTCGGCAACGTGCGACGCGGACCGCAGGGTGCCGTCGTCGAGCAGGCTCTTGGCGGAGAGGTTGAGGCTTCCCGGGATGTGCCCGCGACGCGCGTAGCGGGTGGTCGCGGTGCCTGTGAACTGCTCGTGGTCGAGGGCGCAGACCAAAGTGCCGGAGTTGTCTCCTCGGACGACGCCGATGACGTCCTCCCGATCGCGCCACAGTCCGCGGTCGGTCAGGTCGGTACGGATGCCGGTGGTGTGCCGATCTGCGGCGTCGCCGGTCTCGACGGGAAGGCCGAGCGCGGTCCAGCGTGCAAGACCGCCGTCGAGCACGCGGGCAGGGATGCCGACGTTGCGCAGCATCCACCACAGGCGGGAAGCCCACGTCATGCCGCCGTCGTCGTAGACGACGATGTCGGCGCCGGGAGCGACTCCGAGTTCGGCCAGGGCTCGGGCGAGTTCGTCCGGAGTCGGGCGGGAGAAGTGCAGGGTGGGATGGCCGGCGCTGAGATCTCCGAGCAGATCGGCGTGCACCGAACCCGGCAGATGGGCGCCGCGCCAGGCTGCGTATCCGGATTCGGGGCGGTAGTCGCCGTCGAAACGCGGCTTGGGGAAGGACACCGTGGCGTCCAGGATCGTGTAGGTGCCGACGTCACGTGCCAGTGTTTCGGCGCTGATCAGCACCTGCTCGGAGGGTGAAGCCTGGTCGGGCACGCGTTCGTCCTTTCGTGGAACTCGTTTGCGACGCTAAACGACCACGAGCGTATACGCAAGTATTCGTGTGTCATCAATGGCATAATCGGCGGACACACCGGGATCAGCACACGGGGGCACACATGACCGAGCAGGACACTGCGGCAGAGTTGGGGAGTTCGCTCCTCGTAGTGCCGCCGACCGGGCGCGACGACCAGACGTCCAAGCAGTACCTGCGTCTGCGCTCGGACATCCTCGCCGGCAAGTTCCCGCGGGGTGCGGCTCTGCACGAGACTCAGCTCAGCGAGACGTACGGCGCGTCGCGCACGCCGATCCGGGAAGCGCTGAACTGGCTCGCCCACGACGGTCTGCTGGAACGCGCGAATCGCGGTTTCCGGGTGCGTTCGGGCACGCCCGAGGACGTGATCGAGATCTACGCCGCGCGAGTGGCGCTCGAGTCGGAGGCTGCGGGTGCCGCTGCCATCCGGCACACCGACCTGGATCTGGCCCGTCTGGAGCGACTTCACGACTCGTGTTGCCATGCGACGGGCGAGGTCGCGGTGCGAACGGGAAACTTCCGGTTCCACGAGGCGCTGTGGCAGGCCGCGCACAACTCCACGATCACCGCGCTGCTGGTGAGGCTGACCACTCAACTCCGGATCTACGACTCCGGCCCGCCGTCGAACTACGGCGAGCCCGACCTGCTCAACGACGAGCACGCCCAGATCCTCGACGCACTCCGGGCGCGCGACGAGACCGCGGCCCGCGAGCACATGCGCGCGCATCTCGAGCGCAGCCGGGAGCAGCGCATTCGGATGTTCGCGGGGAGCTGAGCGCAGGCCGCGTCGAACTCGGTCACCGTCGAACTCAGTCGCTCTCGGGCGACGCGGTCGTACCGTCGTCTTCCGCCAGAATCCGGTACAGCGCCTTCTTGGCATCGGTGAGCACCTTGTGTGCCGCGGTGACGTCCGCGTCGGTCCCGGTCGCGGCGACAGACCGTGCCGCGTGCTGCAACCCGTGCAGGGCTGCACGCAGGTCCGGTGTCTCCGCTTCGCGGGTGTGGCCTTCGAACGGGTCTGTGGGGACGTTCTCCGGGTCTTCGACGAGAGCGCGGCCCTCGTCGGTGAGCGAGACGAGCTTGCGTCCGCCGTTCTTGTCGACGACGACGAGTCCTTCGTCCTCGAGTTGGGCGATGGTCGGGTAGATGGCACCCGGGCTGGGCCGCCATGCCCCGCCGGTGCGTTCGGCGATGGCCTGCATGAGCTGGTAGCCGTGCATCGGCTCGTCGGTGAGCAGCATCAGGACGGCGGCGCGCACGTCGCCGCGCTGCGCACGGCCCCGGCGTCCGCCGCGGGGTGGGTGCCCGCCGCGATGCGGCCGGGGATGAGGCCCTCCTCCGGGGTGTTGCGGCGTGCCCCGCTGCGGGCCGTCGGGACGGAACGGGCCGTCGGGGAAGAAGTCGTGATCGTGTCCGGCGCGACGCGCGCCGTGGGGGAATCCGTGGATGCGCATGAGGTGCACTCCCTTCCTGTAGATACGATCAAGATAGAACGCGATATATCGTTACGTCAAGGGTCGGATATGAACTGACCCACGCAACGCCTCTCCCGCGCGGCCGGGACCAGGGGATGTGCCGGCGACGCGGAGACCGACCTGCTCATGTGTCGGCCCGCGCCGGTACTCTCGGCGCGTGGCCCTGTACCGGAAATATCGACCCGCGACCTTTGCCGAGGTGGTGGGGCAGGAGCACGTCACCGTTCCCCTCGGCACCGCCCTGGATACCGGCCGTATCAACCACGCCTACCTGTTCTCGGGTCCGCGCGGATGCGGCAAGACATCGTCCGCCCGCATCCTTGCCCGTTCGCTCAACTGCGAAAAGGGACCGACATCCACGCCGTGCGGTACCTGCCGGTCGTGCATCGCGCTCGGTCCGGGCGGGGGAGGCAACCTCGACGTCACCGAACTCGACGCCGCGAGTCACGGCGGCGTGGACGACACCCGCGAACTCCGCGACCGCGCGTTCTATGCGCCGGCCGAGTCGCGCTACCGCATCTTCATCATCGACGAGGCGCACATGGTCAGCACGCAGGGCTTCAACGCCCTGCTCAAGATCGTCGAGGAGCCGCCCGAGCATCTGATCTTCGTCTTCGCGACCACCGAGCCCGAAAAGGTGCTGCCGACCATCCGGTCGCGTACCCACCACTATCCGTTCCGGTTGCTCGCTCCCACCGCCATGCGCGGCTTGCTCGAAGAGATCTGCACGCGGGAGAACGTCCCGGTCGCCGACGCGGTCTACCCGCTGGTGATTCGTGCCGGAGGCGGTTCCCCACGCGACTCGCTGTCGGTGATGGATCAGCTGCTGGCCGGTGCCGGACCGGAGGGCGTGACCTACGAGCGGGCCCTGTCGCTTCTCGGCGTCACCGACGTCGCGCTCATCGACGAGGCGGTCGATGCCCTCGCTGCCGGAGACGGCGCGGCGCTGTTCGGCACCGTCGAGAAGATCATGGACGCCGGTCACGACCCGCGGCGATTCGCCGTCGACCTTCTCGAGCGGTTCCGCGACCTGATTCTCATGCGCACCGTCCCCGATGCTCCCGAGCGCGGCCTGATCGACGTTCCGGGTGACGTCCTCGAGCGGATGCGCGACGAGGCGTCACGGATCGGATCGGCCACGCTCACCCGTTACGCGGAGATCGTCCACGCCGGGCTGGGGGAGATGCGAGGTGCCACCGCGCCGCGTCTGCTGCTCGAAGTGATGTGCGCCCGCATGTTGCTTCCCGCCGCCTCCGATACGGATTCGGCTGTGCTGCAACGACTCGAACGGCTCGAGCAAGGCATGGTCGCGGCGCGGCCCGCCGCCGCACCGGCCCGCGGCACCGCTCCGGAACGAGAGACGCCGGCAGATGCCGTCGTCCCGCCGCAACCGGCGGGAGCGACGGACGAGGTCGCGACCCGATTCCGGCGGCCGTCCCAGCGCCAGGCGACGCCGCCTTCGCAGCCCGACACCACGGTCCCGGCAGCTCCGCCTGCTCCGTCCGAGCCCGACCCGGTGTCGCCCCCCGTGCGGGATCGGCAGCCGGCCCCGCCGGTTCCCGCGCAGGATGCGGTCCGGGCCGGAGACAGCCCGTCCGGCACGCCGGAACCCGACGCCGTTCCGGAGCCCCGGCGTACTCCCGATCCGGAACCGGCTGCGGCACAGTCGCTGTCGCCGGAGGTTTCCGAGGTCCCCGCGCCGGTAGCGGCAGGACCCGACGCCGCCGCGATCCGCGCGGTGTGGTCCGAGGTCCGGGCGAAGGTGCGAGACCGCAGCCGCACCGTCGAGGTCATGCTGTCCGGTGCGACGGTGCGCGAAGTCGACGGTAACCGCGTCGTCCTCGTCCACGACTCTGCGCCGCTGGTCAAGCGACTGGCCGAGCCTCGCAACGCGACCGTGATCGCCGCCGCCCTCGGCGACGTCTTCGGCGGCACGTTCGAAGTCACATGCCTGCACGGGTCTGCACCGGCCGCCCCGGTCACAACCGCTCCCGCACAAGCACAGTCGAAGCAGTCCGGGCAGCCTCGCTTTTCCCGTCCGAGCCAGGCGAAGCAGACACCTGCCCCCTCCCCGGCGCCGTCCGGACCGCAGGGGTCTCCGCAGAATGCCTCCGCGGCGCCGCCCGACGACGACATCCCGCCGCCCGAAGCGCCCGACCTGCCCGACGACCCCGGACTCGAGCCTGGCTACGTGCCGCTCCCGCCCCCGGACCCGTCTGCGGTGACCCCCGAGGACGTCGAGCAGATGTTCGCCGAGGCCGCCACCCCGGGCGATCCCTCGGCGCGGCGCGACCCCGAAGATGTCGCGATCGAACTGCTCGAGGACATGCTGGGAGCGAAGCGACTCGACGAGAAGTAGCGGCGGGTCAGATACCGTCCTTGGTCTCGAGTCCCACGGCCTGCTGCACTTCCTTGCGATCCTTGGTCAGCTTCGGCCGCTGATCGGCGAGTTGCTCCATCAGATCGCTGCGGGCGACTGCCCAGTGTCAGAGCGAACCCCGTTTCTTCGACCGTCTTCGCGGTGCGTGTTCTGACGGAAGGTCGCTCGGTTCGGTCACGGACCTCGATCGCTTCGGTCCTTACTGCTATGGGCCACACCTTCTACGGTGGTGTGAAGTTGGGCACGACGGCTCCGAGCGGGGCCGTCCGTGCTGTTACTCCGCAAGCACGGGAAGGAACCTGCGCACTGTGACCACCGAGGCATTCATCTATGAAGCCATCCGAACACCACGAGGCCGAGGCAAGAAGACGGGATCGTTGCACTCCGTCAAGCCGATCTCTCTGGTAACCGGCCTGATCGACGAACTGCGCGTCCGCTTCCCCGACCTGGACGAGAACCGCATCTCGGATCTCATCCTCGGCGTCGTGGGCCCGGTCGGCGATCAGGGTGCCGATATCGCTCGCACCGCCGTCACCGTCGCCAACATGCCCGCCACCACCGGTGGTGTCCAGATCAACCGTTTCTGCGCGTCCGGCCTCGAAGCCGTCAACATGGCTGCGCAGAAGGTCCGCTCCGGCTGGGACGAACTGGTCCTCGCCGGTGGTGTCGAGTCCATGTCGCGCGTGCCCATGGGTTCCGACGGCGGCGCGTGGATGCTCGACCCCGCCACGAACTACGACAGCTACCTCGTGCCCCAGGGCATCTCGGCAGACCTGATCGCGACCATCGAGGGCTTCTCCCGCGAGGACGTCGACGCCTACGCACTGCGTTCGCAGCAGCTCGCAGCCGCAGCGTGGTCCGGTGGCTACTTCTCGAAGTCGGTCGTGCCCGTCAAGGACCAGAACGGTCTGACGATCCTCGAGCAGGACGAGCACATGCGTCCCGACACGACCCTCGAGGGTCTGGCGAAGCTGCAGCCGTCGTTCGCGTCGGTCGGCGAGATGGGCGGCTTCGACGCTGTCGCGCTGCAGAAGTACCACTTCGTGGAGAAGATCAACCACGTCCACCACGGCGGTAACAGCTCGGGCATCGTCGACGGCGCGGCTCTCGTGCTCGTCGGCTCCGAGCAGGCCGGCCAGGATCTCGGTCTCACCCCGCGTGCCCGCGTGGTGGCGACGGCCACCTCGGGTGCCGATTCGACCATCATGCTCACCGGCCCGACTCCCGCCGCCGAGAAGGTGCTCGCCGCCGCCGGTCTCACCGCCGACGACATCGACCTCTTCGAGATCAACGAGGCGTTCGCGTCCGTCGTCCTGAAGTTCCAGAAGGATCTGAAGATCCCGGACGAGAAGCTCAACGTCAACGGCGGCGCCATCGCGATGGGTCACCCGCTCGGCGCTACCGGCGCCATGATCACCGGCACCATGATCGACGAGCTCGAGCGCCGCGGAGCCAAGCGCGCCCTCGTCACCTTGTGCATCGGTGGCGGTATGGGCGTGGCCACCATCATCGAGCGCGTCTGATACCCGGAAGGATTCGAAATACAGTGACCGACAACATGATTTCTTGGGATCAGGACGCCGACGGCATCGTTGTGCTCACCCTGGACGACCCCAACCAGGGCGCGAACACCATGAACGCGCTTTACAAGTCCTCCATGAAAGCCACCGTCGACCGCCTGGTCGAGGAGAAGGACTCGATCAGCGGTGTGGTGATCACGTCGGCGAAGAAGACCTTCTTCGCCGGAGGCGACCTCCGCAACATCATCGCGATCGGCCCGGACGACGCGCAGGCCGCGTTCGACGAGGTGCAGGACATCAAGGCAGACCTCCGTCGCCTCGAGACCCTCGGCAAGCCCGTCGTCGCCGCCATCAACGGCGCGGCCCTGGGCGGTGGCCTCGAGATCGCTCTCGCGACCCATCACCGGATCGCCGCGGACGTCAAGGGCGTTCAGATCGGCCTGCCCGAGGCCAGCCTCGGCCTGCTGCCCGGTGGCGGCGGTATCACCCGCACCGTGCGTCTGCTCGGCATCCAGACCGCGCTCCTCTCGGTCCTGCTGCAGGGCAACAAGTACAACGCCGTGAAGGCCAAGGAGATCGGCCTGGTTCACGAGGTCGTCGGCAGCGTCGACGAACTCGTTCCCGCTGCGAAGGCGTGGATCAAGGCCAATCCCGAGGGTGGCGTTCAGCCGTGGGACGTCAAGGGATACAAGATCCCCGGCGGCACCCCGTCGACCCCCTCGCTCGCCGCGAACCTCCCCGCGTTCCCGGCGAACCTGCGCAAGCAGATCAAGGGCGCGCCGATGCCGGCTCCGCGCGCGATCATGTCCGCCGCGGTCGAGGGCTCGCAGGTCGACTTCGACAACGCGTCGACCATCGAGTCCCGTTACTTCACGGAACTGGCCACCGGCCAGGTCGCGAAGAACATGATCCAGGCGTTCTTCTTCGACATGCAGGCCATCAACTCCGGCGCGTCGCGTCCGAAGGACGTGCCCAAGCGTGAGATCAAGAAGATCGGCGTGCTCGGCGCCGGCATGATGGGCGCGGGCATCGCGTACGTCTCAGCGCGTGCCGGGTACGAGGTCGTCCTCAAGGACATCAGCATCGAGGCCGCCGAGCGCGGCAAGAACTACTCGGAGAAGATCGAGGCCAAGGCACTCTCGCGTGGGAAGACCACCGAGGAGAAGTCCAAGGAACTGCTCGGCCGCATCCACCCGACCGCCGACGCGGCCGATTTCAAGGGTGTCGACTTCGTCATCGAGGCCGTCTTCGAGAGCACCGAGCTCAAGCACAAGGTGTTCCAGGAGATCGAGGACATCGTCGAACCCGACGCGCTGCTCGGCTCCAACACCTCGACGCTGCCGATCACCGGTCTCGCCACGGGTGTGAAGCGTCCCGAGGACTTCATCGGGATCCACTTCTTCTCGCCGGTCGACAAGATGCCGCTGGTGGAGATCATCAAGGGTGAGAAGACCTCGGACGAGGCGCTGGCCCGCGTGTTCGACTACACGCTCGCGATCCGCAAGACCCCGATCGTCGTCAACGACAGCCGTGGATTCTTCACCTCGCGAGTCATCGGCACGTTCGTCAACGAGGCCATCGCGATGCTCGGCGAGGGCATCGAGCCCGCGACGATCGAGCAGGCCGGTTCGCAGGCGGGCTACCCGGCTCCGCCGCTGCAGCTGACCGACGAGCTGAACATGAAGCTCATGCAGAAGATCGCCAAGGAGACCGCGGAGGCCGCCAAGCAGGGCGACACCAAGATGGGCGCCACCCGTCACCCCGCGCTCGACGTCATCGACTGGATGGTCGAGCAGGGTCGTCCGGGTCGTCTGGAGAAGGCCGGTTTCTACGAGTACGACGAGAACGGCAAGCGTCAGGGCATCTGGCAGGGCGTGCGCGATCAGTTCAAGACCGTCGCGACCCTGGATGTTCCGCTGCAGGACCTGATCGACCGGATGCTCTTCGCCGAGGCCATCGAGACGCAGAAGTGCTTCGACGAGGGTGTTCTCGAGACCACCGCCGACGCCAACATCGGTTCGATCCTCGGCATCGGCTTCCCGGCGTGGACCGGTGGTGTCTCGCAGTTCATCACGGGATACGCGGGCGGCAAGGCCGGCTTCGTGAAGCGGGCCGAGGAGCTCGCCGCGAAGTACGGTGAGCGCTTCACCCCGCCGGCGTCGCTCCGCGACTGACCTGCGCAGGCACGTCCGATAGACCGGACGGGCCCCGAAGCGCTGCGGGGCCCTTCCTCGTTCCGGCTACGGCGTCATCGGTGTGAGGCCGCCGGCGGCGGGGGCTATGCGACCCACCACGGGCGCAGGGGTACCTGCGGACGCTGGTCCGCGCCGAGCTTGACGCCGAGCACGTGGTGCAACTGGATGATGTTGCGTTCGAATCCGAGCCGGGACCCGGCCATGTACAGGCCCCACAACCGCGCGGTGCCCTCGCCCACCTCGGCGACGCACGCATCCCAGTTCTTTTCGAGGTTTTCGCACCAGCCGGCGAGGGTGTACGCGTAGTGCTGCCGGAGGTTCTCCTCGTGCACCACTTCGAATCCGACGTTCTGCGCTTCGGTGATGATGCGGCCGGAGCCGGTGAGTTCCCCGTCGGGGAACACGTACCGGTCGATGAATCCGCCGGCCTTCACCCGCCCACGGTTGTGCGGGCGCGTGATGCAGTGGTTGAGGAGCAGCCCGCCCACCCGCAGCTTGTCGTGCAGGAACTGGAAGTACGCGGGGTAGTTCCCGACGCCGATGTGCTCGGTGAGGCCGATCGACGAGATCGCGTCGAATCCGGTTTCGGTCACGTCGCGGTAGTCGGAGTGCCGAACCTCGGCCAGATCGCCGAGCCCTTCGTCCGCGATCGCCTGCCGCGCCCACTCCGCCTGCTCGCGCGACAGGGTCACCCCGAGTGCCTTCACTCCGCGGCGCGCGGCGAAGCGCACCATTCCGCCCCAGCCGCAACCGATGTCGAGGAGACGGTCACCGGGTTGCAGGCGGAGCTTTTCGAAGATGAGGCGGTACTTGTTCTCCTGGGCATCGTCGAGTTTCTGGCTCTCGGAATCGAAGAGAGCGCACGTGTACGTCATCGTCGGGCCGAGTACGTACTCGTAGAACGTGTTGGACACGTCGTAGTGGTGATGGATGACCTCGGCATCGCGATTCTTGGAATGCCGGAGACCTTCCGCGACGCGGCGCCATCGGGGCAGATGTTCCTGCGGCGGCGGCGCGATCGGCCTGAGCAGTTCCGTACCGAGCGACCGGACGATCTGCGCGAGGACGCGGGCCGGGGGGCGCTCGAAGTGCATGTCTCCCAGGGCGGCAAGCAAGGCGTAGGGGTTACCGGGATGAGCGCCGCGGATCTCGAGTTCACCGGAAATGTATGCGCGCGCCATCCCGAGGTCGCCGGGGGCGGTCGCGATGTAGGTCGCGCCCTTGGGCGACGCGAGATGAAGGGCGTAAGGGGAGTTTTCCGGACCCGCGGCCGAATTGTCGTACGCCGTGAAACGCAGCGGCATGGCGCCGCCCGTGACGGTTTCGACGATCTTCGCGAGGGGGATCTTGTCATCGGCCGGGCGCACGCCGGCCCAAGGCTCGGACTTGAACGTGGTCATCTTCTTTGCACCGCCTTCGAGAAAAGGTCCAGTAAGCGGGACCGCGGGTCGTACTTCTTCTTGAGTGCGGTGTATTCCCCACCGCTGTAATACAGTTTCTCGAACTCGTCGCGTGTGTAGTACGAGTCGGAGTACAGGGATTTGTGACCGTCGAGTTCCGCCACCTTGTTTTCGATGAGCCGGTTCGCGGCACCGTCGACCCCGCCGGGATCGGCGGGCACCGAGGACCAGAAGCCGACGTTGACATACGTGCGTTTGGGTTCGAGGGGATACAGCGGCCACGGACGCTGGGCATCGAACGACGCACCGCCCGGTCCGTGACGCTCGCGCAATCGCAACGGGCACAGCCATATCGGCTCGATGGGGGTTTCTTCGAGGAACCAGCGCACGAATTCCTCGGTGCGTTCGACCGGTACCTCGATGTCCTGCACGACACGTTCACGAGGGGGATTGCCCTTGCGTGCCTCGATACGATCGGCGACCGCGTATTTGTGGTCCAGCGCGATGAGCTTCCAGTAGAAACTGCTGCGCAGCAGTCGCTTCGGCCAGAACCGGCGGATTCGGGGGTCTTGTGCCCCGAACGCCCGCGAACACCAGAACCAGTCGGTGTCCCAGCGCCACAGGTAGTCGCGGATCGTGAGCCGATCGGTTTTGGGATGGTTGACCGACGCGTGCTGGATGGACCGGTAGTAGATGTCGCGTCCGGTGTAGTCGGATACCGGACCCGGTTCGTCCGTCTGGACCCCGAGTGTGAGGTAGCTTTCCTCGGCGGAGAAGACGACGCCGTCGATGTAGTCCACGGCGACACCGGCATACACGCGGTCGGCGGTGATTCGGTCGAGCGCTGCCTGCATCTCGGCGAGTGAATCGAACCGCAGATGGCGCAGGGCAACGAACCGTTTGACCGGTTCGAGTTCGATCCTCAGGCGGGTCGCGTATCCGAGGGACCCGTACGAATTGGGGAATCCTCGGAACAGATCCGAGTGTTCGCCGTCGGGCCGCGCCGTGACGATCTCACCTGCGCCGGTGAGGATGTCCATCTCGAGCACCGATTCGTGGGGCAGACCGTTCCGGAACGAGGTCGACTCGATTCCGAGACCGGTGACGGCGCCGCCCAGGGTGATGGTCTTCAGTTGCGGAACCACGAGGGGAGCAAGCCCGTAGGGCAATGTCGCGTCGACGAGGTGTTCGTAGGTGCACATCCCGGCGACATCCGCGGTGCGGGTACGCGGATCGACCGACACGACACCGCCGAGGCCGGAGACGTCCAGCCCGGGGGCATCCACTTTCGCGCGGGCACGGAAGAGATTCGACGTTTTTTTCGCGAGCCGTACCGGCGCACGCTCGGGAATGTTGCGGTACGAGCGCAACAGTCGTTCCACACCTTCGCGGTGAACCTGCAGTCCGTACGGACTCGTGGCACGTGACGATCCCAGCATGAGCATCGACTCCCCTGCGGCGCTGCTTGATGGCACACCCACAATAAACCCGTGGCTCGTGCCCGTCCCGGTACTGAGGAGAAGGCAGGATGGACGGAGAACTCGTCCACGAGCAATATCCGACCGACTACGGAGGAAATCGACATGGCACAGGTCAGTGCGAGCAGTTCGATACAACTGGAGGCAGCGCCCGACAAGGTGCTTGCCGCCCTCGCCGATTACGAGACGGTGCGCCCGCGCATCCTGTCGGATCACTACCGCGACTACCGGGTGATCTCGGGTGGCCGGGGTGAGGGCACCGTCGTGCATTGGATTCTCCAGGCCACCGAGAAGCGGCAGCGCGATGTGCAGGCCACCGTCTCCGTCTCCGGCAGCACCATCACGGAGACGGACGCGAACTCGTCGCTCGTGACCACCTGGAGCGTCGTGCCCCACGGCACGGGTTCGACGGTGGTCGTCCTCACCGGCTGGAACGGAGCGGGCGGTATCGGTGGATTCTTCGAGAAGACCTTCGCGCCGATCGGGCTGCGCAAGATCCAGCAGCAGGTCCTTCAGAACCTGAAGAACGAAGTGGACTGAACTCTCCGTCGTATCACCGCAGACGGTGGACGACTACCCTGGACAGACAAACGTGCAGAAAGGACGTGTCCGTGCAACCCGGTGGAATGCCCGACATGCAGCAACTCCTCGCTCAGGCCCAGCAGATGCAGCAGCAACTGATGGCCGCTCAGAACGAAATGTCACAGGAGGAGGTCACCGGTCAGGCCGGTGGAGGCCTGGTGACCGCGACGGTGAAGGGCACGGGTGAGGTCGTCGCCGTGCACATCGATCCGAAGGTCGTCGATCCCGACGATGTCGAAACCCTGCAGGACCTGGTGGTCGGTGCGATCGCCGACGCATCCGCGAAGGCGCAGGAGAGTGCCGCCGAGAAGCTCGGCCCGCTCGCCGGCGGTCTCGGCGGCGGCATTCCCGGCTTGCCCGGTCTCTAGAGGTTCGCGTTGTACGAAGGACCGGTACAGGACCTCATCGACGAACTGGGCAAGCTTCCCGGCGTCGGGCCGAAAAGTGCGCAGCGCATCGCGTTCCATCTGTTGTCGGTGGAACCTCCCGAGATCGACCGACTCCAGGCGGCGTTGCAGAAGGTGCGCGACGGGGTTCAGTTCTGTGAGGTGTGCGGCACCGTGTCGGATCGGGAGCGGTGCAGGATCTGTTCGGACCTCCGGCGCGACCGCACACAGATCTGTGTGGTCGAGGAACCCAAGGACGTGCAGGCGATCGAGCGCACCCGCGAGTTCCGCGGCCGCTACCACGTGCTCGGTGGTGCGCTCGATCCGCTCAACGGCATCGGGCCCGATCAGTTGCACATCCGGGAACTGCTCACCCGGATCGGCAACCAGGAGGACGGCGTCGACGTCTCCGAGGTGATCATCGCGACCGATCCCAACACGGAGGGCGAGGCCACCGCGACGTATCTGGTCCGGATGTTGCGCGACTTCCCCGGGCTGACCGTGACGCGCCTCGCGTCCGGCCTGCCGATGGGCGGTGACCTCGAGTTCGCGGACGAGCTCACCCTCGGACGTGCGCTGTCGGGCCGGCGAGCGATGTGACCGGCGGAGCCGCGGACGACATCGCTCCGGACGAACCCGAGAAGCGCCGACGGAGTTCGGACGAGACGCGCAAGCTGATCCTCGATGCGGCGGGCAAGGCGTTCGCGACCCGGCCGTACCGCGACATCACCCTCAAGGACATCGCGGTGGACGCGGGGGTGAGTGCTCCGCTGATCATCAAGTACTTCGGCTCGAAGGAGCAGTTGTACGAAGCGCTGGTGGACTTCCAAGCCGGCGCGCAGGTGCTGTTCGACGGCCCGCTGGAGACGCTGGGGGAGCGGATGGTTGCGATGTTCGCCCGTCCGCTCGAACCGTACAAGCCGTTGTCCATGAACATTCTGTTCATGAGCGGGGCGAGCGACGAGAGCAATCGGCTGCTGCGTGAGAACTATTCGACGCAGATGATCGATGCCCTTGCCGCGAGGCTGCCGGGCGTCGATGCGAGGTTGCGCGCCGAACTCGCGATGTCGGCGGTGATGGGTCTCGCGATCATGCGTCGTCGCATGATGCGGGAGCACGCCACGGGGACGCTGGACGAGGTCGTGGCCCTCTACGCACCGGTGGTGCAGGCGCTTCTCGACGGCATTCGGGAGTGAATCGTCTCACTCGTGTTGTGAGGTAAATGGGTGTTCACCTAATCTGGTGAACACCCATTCACCTATGCCGAGGAGGGTCCTTGACAGTTTCGGTCCCTCTGCGGCTGTCCGTGCCCCGCCGGTTCCGTCCCGCGGAACGAACCCGCATCGACGCTTCCGCTGCCCGTCGTCCGGACCTTCGCCGGTTCGTCTTCGCGGTGCTCGCCGTCGGAGCCGTCTTCCAGGCGATCATGCAGACGGTCATGGTGCCGCTACTGCCCAGCATGCCGGGCTTCACCGGTGCCGGACCGACCGCGGTGTCGTGGTTGGTGACGGCGACGCTGCTGGTCGGCGCGGTGATGACACCGATCTTCGGCCGCCTCGCCGACATGATCGGCAAGAAGAAGATGCTCCTGATCGCATTCACGGTGATGACCATCGGATCGCTGATCTGCGCCATGACCTCGAACATCGGGCTGCTCATCTTTGCGCGCGGCCTGCAGGGAGCGGGCGCCGCAGTGCTTCCGATCGGCATGGCGATCCTGCGCGAGGTGCTGCCGCGCGATCGCGTGGACCGCTCGGTTGCGATGCTCAGCTCGACCCTCGGCATCGGCACCGCGATCGGAATCCCCTTCGCCGCAGCCATCGTGCAATTCGCCGACTGGCACCTGCTGTTCTGGGTCACCGCGGCCATCGGTGCGGGCGTGACGCTTGCGGCGTGGTTCGTCGTGCCGGAATCGGACAGCCGCGCGGGCGGGCGCTTCGACGTGGTGGGTGCGGCCGGACTGTCGGCAGCACTGATCTGTTTGCTGGTGCCCATCACCCAGGGCAGTTCGTGGGGCTGGACGAGCCCGGCAGTGCTGTCCATGGCCGCATCCGCCGTGGTCGTCTTCGGCATCTGGGGCTTCCAGCAACTGCGCAACCGCAATCCGCTCGTCGACCTTCGCGTCGCCGCTCGGCGTTCCGTGCTCACCCCGCACCTGTCGGCGTTGCTCGTCGGGTTCGCGTTCTACGGAAATACACTCATCACCACCCAGTTGCTGCAGGCACCGCGGGGCGAGGGCGCGGGATACGGTCTGACGATCCTTCAGGCGGCGGCGTGCCAGCTCGCCGCGAGCGTCGCCATGATGATCTTTGCGATCGTGGCGTCGCGGATCACCGAGCGATTCGGTCCGAAGGTGACGATCATGATCGGTGCGCTGTTCCTGCTCGCCGGCTACGGCATCCACGCGGTGCCGGACAAACCGCTCTGGCTGGTCGTGGCCGCGATCTTCGTCGCGGCAGTCGGCACGTCGCTCGTGTACTGCACGTTGCCGGTGCTGATTCTCGGAGCGGTCCCCCTGGAGCAGAACGCAGCAGCCAACGGCGTCAACGTTCTGCTGCGCACGGTGGGCAGCACGGTGTGCAGCGCAGTGGTCGCATCGGTGCTCGCCGCTCACGCCTTCGCGGGCGGTGTGAGCACCGCCGGGTTCGTCATCGCCTATCTGGTGTGTGCCGCATGCGCGATCGTGGTCTTCGCGTCGGCGTTCGCGCTGCCGTCACGACAGACGCGTCGGCCCCGCTCGACGACAGTCTGACGGCGGCGGGGGTCTGACGGCGACGGGCGGGGCCTGGGCGCTGCGACGTCAGTGCTGCTCTACGCCGAGGTCGCGCGGGCGGTATCCGAGCGGGTAACCCGGGTAGGTCCGGTTGCTCGGATTGCTTGCGGAGAGCGACGCCCGCCGTTTCGGGAAGCGGCGGACCAGTGCGGACCGTGCGCGCAGCGCACCCTCGGACACCGCCCGCATCCGAGCCGAGCCCTTCGGGAACCCGAACGCCGCGGCCATCCGGTCGTCGATCAGCGAGTACACGACCTTCTCGACTCCACCGCGCAGCGGTTTCGGGTACCAGGACTGGAACAGCCGCAGCGTGTAGGTCCCGATGGCGTGGTTGTCGTCGCTGTAGACGAACCTCGTCCGCTCGTACTCCTGCTTGAACCGGTAGTACTCCTGGAACGTCTCCGGAATGTCCTTGATACCCATGCGGATACCGACCTGCCGGTAGAAGTGGAACGACGCGAGACGTTCGTTCGGGTGGAGGCGACGCCACCCGTACCTGTCGATCCAGTCGAGCGGGTCGAACGCGAAGGTCGACAGCACGTACAGCATGTCGTCGTTGTCGATCGAGTACTTGCCGTGCATCCGGTTGATGTTCCGCAGCGATTCGCGGCCGCGTTCGGCGTCGTATCCGTGCTCGACGAGTTCGGCCATCAGCAGCGCTGTGTCGTCGTAACGCTTCTGCGGGCGCTTCTCGAATTCACCGGTGCGCGCGAGGAGTGCGGAAATGGTGGGAACGCAGTACGTACGGAACAACGCGAATTCGAGGGAACGCTGGTAGTCCCAAGGGAATTCGTACCCGGCGGTGATCCGGTGGATGTCCTGGTGCTGCGTCACCGGGTCGAGTTTCTCGATGACCTTGACCCACCCCATGCGACCCCGCCGCGGGCGAGGCTCGCGGTCCGGGGGCGAGAACGTTCCTGCCTTCTCGATACGAGCCGCGGGACTCGCCACCACGGCCGCCTTGCGGCTGCGGGTGCGCGGGGGAGTGGTCGTCATCCGGTCACCTTCCGTGCATGTACTTGAGCATGAGTTCGGAGATCCTCAGGTCACGCGCCGGCCGCTCGAGGCTCATCAGTTTCAGTGGGGAACTGAACCTCTCCACCGTGACCGACTTGGGGCGGCTGAACTCGCGAAGACCGTCGGCGCCGTGGATGCGTCCGAAGCCCGACTCGCCGACGCCACCGAACGGCAGCGACGCGATGGCGGCGAAACCGAGCACCGAGTTGATCGACACCATGCCGTTGCGCAGGCGCTCGGCGAGCTCGCGTCCCTTGGACTTGTTGCCGATGAAGATCGACGCCCCGAGACCGTATTCGGTGCCGTTGGCGCGATCGACCGCCTCGTCCAGGTCGCGAACCTGGTTGACCACCACCGTGGGACCGAAGGTTTCTTCGCACACGGCCGTGGACGTCTCGGGGACGTCGGTGAGGATGACTGGTCCGATGACGAGACCCTGGATCGAGTCGAGGCCGCCGAGTACCGCTTTGCCCCCGCTCGCGAGCGCATCCTCGATATGGCCGCGCACGACGTCCACCTGGCGCGGCAGAGTCATCGGGCCGTAGGTCGAATCGGTGTCCCCGCCCGGATGTGCGCGCGAGACGGTCGCGGTGAGCTTGTCGAGGAACTCGCGGTAGACAGGCTCGACGACGTAGATCCGTTCGACGCCCGCGCATGTCTGGCCGGCGTTGCCGAACGCACCGAAGGCGGCGAATTCCACCGCCTTGTCGATGTCGGCGTCGGCCGCGACGATCATTGCGTCCTTACCGCCACACTCGGCGACGAGCGGGGTCAGCGTCTCGGCACACGCGGCCATGACTTTGCGTGCGGTGGGACCGGATCCGGTGAACGCGACCTTGTCGACACCCGATCGGACCAACGCCGAACCCGTTTCCCCGAGACCCGTGATCACCTGGAACACAGGCTGGGACGGGGAAATCGAGTTCCACTTGTCCTCGAGCCACTTTCCGACGCCCGGCGTGAGTTCGCTCGGCTTGAAGACGACCGCGTTTCCTGCGGCCAGCGAGTAGGCAATGGAACCCATCGGCGTGTAGACCGGGTAGTTCCACGGCCCGATCGCACCGACGACGCCGAGCGGCTTGTACTCGAGGGTGGCCGCCTGGTTGAAGCTTGCGACGCCCGACGGGACCCTGCGCGGGCGAAGCACCTTCTTCGCGTTGCGCGCGGCCCAGTCGAGGTGTTCGACCGCGAGCAGGACTTCGAGGAACGCGTCCCCGTACGGCTTTCCGGTCTCCCTCGACACGACGGTGGCGAGCGAGGTGGCATCGGACGCGATGGCTTTCTTGAACTCGAGCAGCCACTCCCGGCGTCCGCGGAATCCCTGCGCCTCCCACCAGCGTGAGGCGATCCGTGCGCGGTCCACGGCGGCGGCAACCTCGGCGGCATCGGCGATCGGATACTCGGCGATCACCTCGCCGGTGCGGGGGTCGAGGCTGGCGAACGTGTCGGAGTTTTCCGAGGCGGCACCCGCCTTCGCGGTACCCGCTTCCGAGGTCTCCGAGGGACTGAGATTCTGGGTCATGACCGACACTTCCTGTGGACCGCATCAAATATATTTGATGTGATAGCTGTAGTGGACATCACATTAGGCGCTGTCGCGGTGATTGGACAACCCCTGTGTGCAGTTGTCCGGACTACCTCAGGAGACGATATGTCGGCACCCACACCGAGCACCGACAAGGCCAGTGAGCGGGGCGGGATCCGGCCGCGGGCGGGGTTGCCGATGCGGCGGCGACCGCAGTTGTCCGACGAGGTCGCGGGGCACTTGCGCGGCTCGATCATGTCGGGCGCGCTCCGGCCCGGAGATTTCATCCGCCTCGACGAGACGGCCGCCGAACTCGGGGTCAGCGTCACGCCGGTGCGCGAAGCGCTCCTCACGCTGCGGGGCGAAGGAATGGTCGAGTCGGCGCCGAATCGTGGATACCGGGTCTCGCCCCTGAACAGGTCCGACATCGACGACATCTTCTGGTTGCAGGGGCAGATCGCGGTGGAACTGGCGCTGCGCGCCGTGGATCGGGTCACTGCCGAGGATCTCGTGCGGCTCGCGGAACTCAACGAGCGGTTGCGCTCGCTCGTCGCTCTTCCCGGCGGCGCGGTGCCGGATGTGGAGCGGATCGCCGACGCGGAGTTCGACTTCCATCGGGAGGTCAACCGCATCGCGGGCAGTCCCAAACTCGCCTGGTTCCTCAACAATGCGGCACGTGTCATCCCGTACCGCCTCTACGCACGCGACACCGGGTGGGGGACGAAGGCGGTCACGGCGCACACCAAGCTCATCGAGGCGATGCGGGTCCGCGATCACAACGAGGTGATCACGCAGACCCTGGTGCAGTTCGACGACGCGGCGGAGAGGTTGGTCGAGCATCGCCGGCGGGTGGTGACGGACCGGCCGGGGGTGTAGGACCGGCGCTTGCCTATCTGAACACGGGTGTGCACAATTCGAATGACCGTGCTGCATCCGTATTCCCGTCAGGAGAGCCCATGGTGACCCGCACCGGAGAGGGCGCACCCCGCGTCGCCACCGAGTCCCGTCCGATTCCGCCCGGCTCCGTCGACCTCGCCGATTTCGTGGGTGAGTCCATGTTGCTCCTCGGAGCAGGGGCCACTGTTCTCCTGCAACTCGCGGAGCGAGGAGTCGGGCACGGCGTTGCCGAGCACAGCACCACGTTGCAACGGCCGCTCGACCGGCTGCGGACCACCATGACCTACGTCTACGCGGTCACGCTCGGTTCCCCCGAGGAGAAGCAGCAGATCGTGCGGATGGTCAACAAGGCCCATGTGCCGGTGCATTCGGAGACGTACAACGCGTTCGATCCTGAACTCCAACTGTGGGTGGCGGCGACGCTGTACCGCAACGGTGCGGAGATGTACTCGCGCATGTTCGGCGAACTCGGCGACAACGACCTCGAGCACCTGTATCGCCAATCGGCGGTGTACGGAACCGCGCTTCAGGTCAAGGAACACATGTGGCCGGCCACGCGAGCCGACTTCGAGGCGTACTGGGACGAGAAGATCGCGTCGTTCGAGGTGGACGCGAAGGTTCGTGCCTTCACGCGCCACCTGCTTTCCGGTGGCGACGCCCCCCTCGCAGTCCGCGCGCTGATGCCCGTGCAGCGGTTCATGACGATAGGCCTTCTGCCGCAACGGTTGCGAGAGGAGTTCGCCCTTCCGTGGAGTCGGCGCGACCAGCGCCGATTCGACCTCTTCTGGAAGGTCTTTCCCCCGCTCTATCGCCTCGTCCCGAGGCCGATCCGGCAGTTGTCGGCGACGTACTACCTGCGCGACATGCGCCGCCGCATGGCAGCGCAGCAGCATCTCATCTGACGGAGAACTCAGAGAGCCACGTCGCGCTCGAGTCCGAACCAGTAGTGCTCTCCGCCGTCGAAGACGAGTTTTCCCTTCCCGTTCATCACACCGATCAGTGTGTCGTCGTCGACCTTCTTGAAGTGGTCGAAGACGGGCATGCCGTCGTACACCATCGTCGCGGTCACCTCGCCCCGGAACACGATTTCCCACAGGCTCGCCTCTCCGCGACCGGTTTCCTTGTCGGAGAACAGTTCCCCGTCCTCACCGCGGCACACCAGGGGTTGCACCTCGGTCGGTGAGACGAACGTCTTCCCGTACCACCGGGACGCGCCGAGAAGCCCGTGGGTGCGATGGCCGGTATCGAAGCTGAACCCTTTCCAGCGGAATCCGACGAGATCGTCTATCCGTGCCGGCGTGAGACGCGGCCACAACGCGTCGAGTTCGCGCGGATCGATTGTCTCGGTGCGGGCGCGAAGGTCCGCGACGTGCCGAACTACGTCCATGTCGTCTCCTCTAGTTGTCGAAGGTCAGAACTGCCTTGACGACTTCGCCCGAGCGCACGGCATCGAGGGCGTCGTCGAGTTTTGTGAAGTCGAACGTACGGACCAGTTTCTCGACGGGGAAACGGCCGTCACGCCACAGGTCCGCGAGTTCGGGCAGGAACCGATGAGGATCCGCGTCACCTTCGATCACTCCGGTCAGCGTGCGCCCGCCGAGCAGATGCGTCTGATCGACCGTGATGGGATTGCGGCCTGCCTGCAGGCCGAGTGTCGCGCACACGCCGGGACTGCCCAACGACGACAACGCCTGCCGAACAACCGTTTCGGTGCCGACGGCTTCGACCCCGAAATCGGCTCCGCCGCCCGTGAGACGACGGAGATGACGGCCGAGGTCGTCGTGCTCGTCGGGCGATACCACCTCGGTGGCCCCGAGTTCGCGCGCGAGGTCGTGCCGGCGACGGTTGGGGTCGATACCGATGATGGTGGTGCACTCCGCGATGCGGGCGGCCATGATCGCGGCCATCCCGACGGCACCGAGACCGAACACCACTATCGACGAATCGGGTTCCGGGCGAAGAACCCGGAGGACGGTGCCCGCGCCGGTGGCGAGCCCGCATCCGAGAGGTCCCGCGAGAGCGACCTGTACGTCGGCGGGCAGCCGCACCGCATTGCGCTCGGTGACCACCGCCAGCGACGAGAAGGACGATTGCCCGAACCAGTTACCGTGCAGGGGATTCCCGTGCGCGTCCTGAAGAACCGTCGTGCCGTCGCTCCGGGTACCGCCGTAGTTGAGCCCGGCGAAGCGGGCGCAATACGAGGGTCGGCCGCGTGTGCAATTGCGGCACTGCCGACACGAATCGAAACCCAGAACCACCGCGTCGCCGACCGCGAGTCGCGTCACCGACGTGCCGACTTCGGTGACGATGCCGGCGCCCTCGTGTCCGAGGACCGCGGGCACCGGAATGGGGACGCCCCCTGCCGCCGCGGTGAGGTCGGTGTGGCAGATTCCGACGCCACGAATGCGCACGAGGACTTCGTCGGGACGAAGATCGGGGACGCTGACCTGCTCGAGTTGCAACGGCGCCCCGTACGTCCGGAGAACTGCTGCTGTCGCCGTGCGGCTCATCCGTGCTGTGCTTCCGGCCGGGGTGTGCCGAGCAGTATCGCGAGCATCAACTGCTGCACTCGGCGCCGCGTGGATGCGGTGGACCGGAATCGCAGGAGGTTGCCGGTGTCGAGCACGACGTTGAGGGCCGCGTGCACGAGGAAGCGGCATTCCACCGGCGACAGGTCGCTGCGCAGTTCCCCGATGAGCCGCGCCCAGTCCTCGATGTTGAGTCGCTGGATGTTCCGCAGGTCGCTGCGGTGATGGGCCGGAAGGTTCCCGATCTCCGCGAAATACACCGACATCAGTGCGCTGTGCTCGAACGACAGCCGGATGAAGAAGTCGCTGAGGGTCTCGAGCGCCTGGGCCGGTGTCGTCGACTCGGTCAGGGCCGCGCCCACGGCCACCGCCACCCGATCGGCGGCGCGCCGGAACGCGGCTGCGAGAAGTTCGGCTTTGCTGGGAAAGTGCCGGTAGACCCCGGAGGCGTTGATGCCCGCCGCCGCCCCGATCTCCTCGATGCTCACCTCGTGGTAACCACGGGCATCGAACAGCAACACGGCCTCGTGGAGCAGCACTTCGCGTTTGTTCGCCATGGTGAGGCCCTGTGGTGCGGGCGCCGGGTCGGCTTCCGGGAGATCCGGTACGAGGGGGACCGCGGCGAGTGCGCGGCAGGCATCGAGCAGCAACTGCTGGATGCGACGGGTGGACAACGGTGCGCGGTGGGTGGTGATCGAGCCGATGACACTGAGCACGGCCGTGCTGAGCAACACGTGGTCGGAATCGGAAAGATCGGGTCGCAGACGGGAGAGGGTATGCGCGAGCCGCCTGTTGATCGCCACCATCTTCGAGCGGATCACGCTGCGGTCGTCGCTGGTGAGGTACCGCCGCTCCCAGCGATACAGACCCCCGGTGCGCCGGTTGTCGACGGTGGTCCGGATGAGCGAGGTGAGCTGCCGGTCGAGCACGTCGGCCGGATCCTGGTCGTCCCCCGGATCGAGCTCGTTCAATGCGCCTTCGAGCGCGTCGGCGAGCGTGGCGACGGCGTGGTGGAAGAGCGCGTACTTGTTCGGGAAGTGCCGGTACAGCGCGGGACCGGAAATGCCGACTGCGGACGCGATCTCGTCGATGCTCACTCCGTGGTAGCCGCGTTCGCTGAAGGCCTCGGCGGCAACGGTGGCGATCTGCGCCTTCCGGTTCTTGGGCCGGCGGCGCGGTGCGGGAGTGGCGGAGCCGGCCTCCGCGCGGTTGCGCGCCTCGACCTGCGCGTGTTCGGGCACCGGGCCTCCTCGGATGGGGTGGAGCGCGGCCCACGACCGGGGCCGTAGGGGGATGGTCGGTTTCAAAGGTAACAGCCGCACCCCGCGGAAAGGAACGCGCATCTTCCTCGCGAGCGGCGGAAAACCGCAGTACAGAACGTATTGACAAACCCCGGAGGAGCCACCAAAGTTAACACCGATTCTCAATGCAATTCATGGAATTGAGGTAGGGAATCGTGCTGGACACAAGCACATCCAGGATCCGAGGGGGACCCGTGAGGACTCGATTCACCGAGATGTTCGGGGTGGAACATCCCATCGTTCAGGGCGGCATGATGTGGGTCGGCCGCGCCGAACTGGTCGCCGCTGTCGCCGATGCCGGCGCGCTCGGCTTCATCACGGCTCTGACGCAGCCGACCCCCGAGGATCTCGTGCGTGAGATCGAGCGGACCCGCGAACTCACCGACAAGCCGTTCGGTGTCAACCTCACCATTCTTCCCTCGATCAACCCGCCTCCGTACGCCGAATACCGGCAGGCCATCGTCGACTCGGGTATCGAGATCGTCGAAACAGCGGGATTCAACCCCGCGGACCACCTTCCCTTTTTCAAGGACGCCGGTATCAAGGTGATCCACAAATGCACCAGCGTTCGTCACGCGGTCAAAGCGGAACGGATCGGCGTGGACGCGGTGAGTATCGACGGCTTCGAATGTGCCGGGCACCCCGGTGAAGACGATGTGCCGGGCCTGATCCTCATCCCGGCCGCTACCCGCAAGCTCACGATCCCGGTGATCGCATCCGGTGGAATCGCCGACGCCCGCGGTCTCGTAGCCGCACTCGCGCTCGGTGCCGAGGGGGTGAACATGGGCACCCGGTTCATGTGCACGGTCGAGTCGCCGGTAGCGCAGGAGGTCAAGGAGCAGATCGTCCGGAATACCGAACTCGACACCAAGCTCATCTTCCGGACGCTCCGGAACACGGCCCGCGTCGCCTCCAATGCCGTCAGTCGCGAGGTTGTCGACATCGAGTCGGACGGAGCGGAGTTCGGAGATATCCAGCACCTCGTCTCGGGCGCCCGCGGCCGGAAGGTGTTCGAGTACGGAGACCTCGACGCAGGAATCTGGAGCGCGGGTCAGAGTCAGGGGCTGATCGACGACATACCGACGGTGTCGGACCTCGTCACACGCATGGTCGCCGAAGCCGAGGACATCATCACCAGCCGGCTCCAGGGTTTCGTGGCCGCCGGCTCGGAGGTGGGGGCATGACCGCAACGTCCACCGTCGAGGGACTCCGCTCCGAACTCGCCGACGGGATCCTCAGGCTCACCATTTCCCGGCCCAAGCGAATGAACGCGATCGATCTGGCGACGTTGTCGGCGCTGCGCGACGCGGTGACGGCGGCCGATACCGACACCCGGGTGCGCACGATCGTTATCACCGGTGAGGGCAAGGCATTCTGTACCGGAGCGGATCTCGCTGCAGGAGCGGCGAATCCGCAGGACCCGACCGTGGCGATGGATGCCACTACCGGTTTGATCCGCGCGATCACCGACGTTTCCGTTCCCGTCATCGCGGCAGTGAACGGTCCTGCCGCCGGTGTCGGAGTGTCGATAGCCCTCGTCGCCGACCTTACCTACGCTGCCGAGAGCGCATACTTCCTGCTGTCCTTCGTGAACATCGGGTTGATGCCCGACGGTGGGGCGAGTCTGCTCGTTCCGGCCGCGATCGGCCGCGCTCGCGCGGCCGAGATGGCGCTGCTCGGCGAACGCATCGGTGGCGCGGACGCCGACCGTTTCGGACTGGTGGCGCGGACACTGCCGGACGACGAACTCGCGGCACACGTGGACGCGGTGGCCGCGCGCACCGCGCGGGGACCCCGACGCGCACAGGCCCTCACCAAGAAAGCACTCAACGCCGCGACCCTCCCACTGCTCGACAGCGCGCTTGCGCGGGAGAAAGAAGGTCAGGTGGAACTGCTCACTTCGGCGGATTTCGCCGAGGGCGCCATGGCGATGCTGGAGAAGCGCCCCGCCCGCTTCGCGTAGCGCCGGAAACGTTCGACGGACCGTGCACTTTCCGGCGGGGGTCGCGGACGGCGGCATCACAACGCTGCACGGTGCCATTCGGAAAAGCCGCTGCTGAAAGCGGATAACACACGCGTCGTTCGGGTCTGCTCCCTTTCGGGATATCGCGCTCTGTCAGTGTTCGACCGTGGAGAATCTACGTTAACAAAACTCTGGTCTTACCACCGTCGCCCCTGTAATGTGCCTCACACATCGAAGGCTCGGCTTCCCACCGGTTCGCCTTCCTGTCCCGTCACGAGAGGACCCATCGATGGCGCCCCCCGCAGGCACTCCCGGATCGACCGGCACCCGATCGACTGTCACCGAGTCGATGCGTTTTCGTAGCAACAACTGGAACAACCAGGTCTCCCGGCACGCGTTGATGATTCCCGACCGCACCGCACTCCGATTCCTGGGCGAATCCATCTCCTGGTCTCAGCTGGACGCACGGATCGACAAGCTGGCAGATGCGCTGTCGCGGCGGGGCATCGGCTTCGGCGACCGGGTGATCGTGCTGATGCTCAACCGCCCCGAATACCTCGAGACGGTACTGGCCGCCAATGCGCTCGGAGCCATAGCGGTCCCCGTGAACTTCCGCTTGACCGCGCCCGAGGTGGCATTCCTCGTCGCCGATTCCGGTGCGAAAGCCATTGTCGCCGAAGGGCCACTCGTCCCGCTCGCCGCCGCTGCGCGAGCACAGTCGGAAGGCATCGAACTCTTCGTCACCCTCGGTGCCGAACCCGAGGGCGACGCCGTGAGTTACGACGACCTCGTCGCCGAGGACGGCGATGCCCGCACTCCGGTGGAGATCCCGAACGACACGCCGGCGCTCATCATGTACACCTCCGGAACCACCGGCCGCCCGAAGGGCGCTGTGCTCACACATTCGAACATGGAAGCCCAGTCGCTCACGTGCATCCGGGCGTTCCGCCTCTTCGACGAATCCGGCATCGGGTTCTGTGCGTCGCCGATGTTCCACATCGCGGCGCTCGGTTCGATCGCACCGAGCCTGATGCTCGGCACCACGACGGTGATCCACCCCGTCGGCGCGTTCGACCCCGAGGTGCTCCTCGACGTACTCGAAGCGGAGCAGGTGACCAGTCTGTTCCTGGTTCCCGTGCAGTGGCAGGCCGTGTGCGCAGCCCAGCAGTCGAACCCGCGAAAGCTGAAGCTGCGCAACATCTCCTGGGGCGCGGCGCCGAGTTCGGATACCATCCTCCGCGCAATGGCCGAATCTTTCCCGGATGCTTTCAATGTCGCGGTGTTCGGGCAGACGGAGATGTCGCCGATCACGTGCGTCCTCGACGGAAACGACGCGATTCGCAAGCTCGGATCCGTCGGCCGGGTCATCCCCACGATTCAGGCGCGTGTCGTCGACGACGAGATGAACGACGTCGAACCGGGTCAGGTCGGGGAGATCGTCTATCGCGGGCCGACCATGATGCGCGAATACTGGAACAACCCGTCCTCCACGGCGGACGCGTTCTACGGCGGATGGTTCCATTCCGGAGATCTCGTTCGCGTCGACGACGAAGGTTTCGTCTACGTCGTCGACCGCAAGAAGGACATGATCATCTCGGGCGGCGAGAACATCTACTGCGCCGAGGTAGAGAACGTCCTCTTCGGGCACCCGAAGGTTCTCGAAGCCGCTGTCGTCGGCCGTCCGAATTCGAAGTGGGGCGAGGTCCCCGTGGCGGTGCTCGCGCTCGGACCCGGCACCGACGACCTCACCATCGAGGAACTCCAGCCCTACCTCGACGACCACTTGGCGCGGTACAAGCACCCCAAGGAAGTCGTGCTCGTCGAGGGCGTGCCCCCCCACCCCCCGCGGCAAGGTCGTCAAGGGCCAACTCCGCGGCGGATTGTCCGCCGTGATTCAAGGCTGACCCTCCCGCACCGGCCACCCGGTCGCGTTCGGGACCGGGCCGTGGATCAGTGAAAGGAGAGGGGGCACATGACGTTCGAACTGCCCAAACCGAAGGGACCGGCACACGATCTGGCGATCCAGGTCGGTGCGCTCGTCGGCTTCTCTCTCGAAACCCTGGTTGCCACGGCCCGCGTCCTGTTCCGCCGTCGTCTCTCGCTCGGCGAGACCGTTACCCAGGCGCTGTTCATCGCGAAGGTCTGCAGCGGTCCCGCACTACTGCTGATGCTCCCGGTCGGTGTACTGATCGCGGTGTCGGTCGGTTCGCTCGCGGGACAACTCGGCGCCGGCGCCTACTCCGGCGCAATCGTCTCGTTCGTCGTGGTCGGACAGGCCGCCGCGCTGGTGTGCGCTCTCATGCTCGCCGGTGTCGGCGGTTCCGCGATCTGTGCAGACCTGGGGTCGCGCACGATCCGGGAAGAGATCGAGGCGATGGAGGTGATGGGACTCAACGTGGTCGAACGACTGGTGGTGCCTCGACTGCTCGCCTCGGTACTCGTCTCGCTCATGCTCTGTTCCCTCGTCACGCTGGTCGGTGTCACCGCGTGCTACCTGTACGAGATCTATCTCAACGACGGGTCCGGCGGGGCGTTCTTGAGAACCCTCGGCGAATACGGTCGACTGTCGGATTTCGCGACGGCCATGTTCAAGTCCGCGTGCTTCGGCGTCACGTCCGCGCTGATCGCTTCCTTCAAGGGGCTCCACGCCAAGGGCGGACCGAGCGGTGTCGCCGACGCCGTCAACGAAGGTGTGGTGCTGGCGTTCGTCATGGTGTTCGTCGTCAATACCGTTCTGTCCCAGATGTACACCGTGCTCGTTCCCGCGGTGGGCACCTACTGATGATCTCGTACACCACCTTCACCCGTGCGCGCTCGATGACGCATCGCCCGGTCGCCGCGACCGTCGACGGGTTCGCATCGATGGGCCGGCAGGTTGTGTTCGCCGGGAAAGCGGTCGCCGGAATCCCCATTGCCCTGCGGCGGTACTTCCGTCACGTGCTCTACCACATCGGCGATGTCAGTTTCGGATATGCGTCGCTGCTCGCCGGGGGCGGCACGATCGGAATCGTGTTCGCGATGTCCGCGGTGGCCGCGATGATGGTGGGTGTCGAAACGCAGCGAGGACTCGAGCTGATCGGCATGACGTCCCTGTCCGGCATGCTGTCCGCGATCGCCAACACCCGGGAACTCGCCCCCGTCGTCGCCTCCATCGCGCTCGCTGCCAAAGTGGGAACCGGCTTCACCGCACAACTCGGCGCGATGCGTATCTCCGACGAGATCGACGCGCTCGACGCGATGGCCGTCCGGTCGATCCCGTTTCTCGCCAGCACCCGTCTCGTCGCCGCGGCGGTATGCGTCGTACCGATCTACATGGTGGGGTTGCTCGCCTCGTTCGTCGCCACCCGCCTGGTCGTCGTCAACTTCCAGGGCAACTCGGCCGGCACCTACGACTACTACTTCCACCTCGCGCTCTCCCCGGCCGACCTCTGGTATTCGCTGATCAAGGCAGTCGTGTTCGCGATGATCGTGGCGATCGTGCACTGTGCGTACGGCTTCTACGCCTCAGGTGGACCGGAGGGCGTGGGCCGTGCCGCAGGGCGGGCGTTGCGTACGAGCATCCTGGCCATCGGGATCACCGACGTCGTGCTGACCTTCGCCCTGTGGGGTCTCGTGCCCACCATCCCGGGGGTGGGAGTCTCGTGACGTCCGCACGCCTCGTCCCGCGCCCAGTGCCCGCGCCCGCCGCCCCACGCCGGACGAACAAGATGTCGGGTCCGACCCGCCCGGTCCTCGCTCTGATCGGTGTGGTCTCCACCGTGATCCTCGTCGTCGCCGGGGTTTTGCTCGTCGCATCCGGTGCCGGGTCCTTGTCACGGGATCCGCGCATCACCGCCACACTTCCCGCCGACGCCGGACTGATCTTCGGTTCCGCGGGGGTGCAGTACCAGGGTGTGCACGTGGGAAGCCTCACCGGAATCGACGCCGGTGTCACCAGTTCCCGTCTGACGATGCAGATCGACGCGGCGCAGATGTCCGAGATTCCGCCGTCGGTACGGGTGCGCGTCGTGCCGCGCACGCTCTTCGGCGACGTGTTCCTCGAGTTGGTGCCGCCAGCGGAACCCGAGCGCGGACCGCGACTCGAGCCGGGGGCGGAACTGAGCGTCGATACCTCCTCGGAGTCCGTGCAACTCGCGAACCTGTACTACCGGGCCGCCGAGTTGATGGAACAGCTTCGCCCCGAGCAGCTTTCGGTCGCGCTCGACGCCATGAGCCAGGCATTGCAGGGTCGGGGAACAGCCCTGGGGGAGACGATCGACCGCATGGCCACGCTGACAACCGATCTCGGCCCGCTCGTCGATTCGGGTATCGCCGCGGCCCCCCAGCTCGCAACTGTGAACGAAGCGATCTCCGCAGCCACCGACGATGTCGTCGCCATCATGCAGAACGCGTCCGAACTGTCCCAGGTCGTGCTGGACCGGGAGGACGGTATCCGCCGACTGCTGTCCGGGGGCGCGTCACTCGGGCAGGAAGGCGCGGCTGTGCTGTCCGCCAACACCGGCAACATGATCGCGGTGGTCCGGAACGGGGCACCGGTGATGGGCGCGTTCGCAGGCAACACCACAGGCCTCGACGAGACCCTTCGCTACCTGTCCGTCTTCGGTGGTGCCGGCGCCCGGGTGTTCTCGACCGGCCGGTTCAACATCACCGCAGTTCCCGATTTCGCCGACCCGATGCCGTACACAGCAGCGGACTGCCCGAGGTACCCGGGCATGGACGGCGCGAACTGCGGTGATCCGGTCCGGACGCCTGCGCCGAACCCCTCCTCGATTCGGTCTGCATCGGCCGAACGCGCACCGCTCCGCTACCTCGAGCAGATCGCCGCGGGTATCGCGCCCGACGCGGCGGAGTTCGGTGACAGTCCGTCGGCAGCCGCGTCGATGCTGCTCGCGCCGTTCGTTCGTGGAGCGGAGGTGAGTGTCCCGTGAGTGCCGTGACCGGACCGATGCTGCGCCTGGGCGCGTTCTGCGTCGTAGGAGTGCTCGCCGCTGTCGTCGTGGGGAACACCCTCGACCAGCCCGTCGTCGGATCCACCCGCGAGTACTCCGCCGAGTTCACCGACGTCGAGGGGCTCACTCCCGGCAGCGACGTGACACTCGCCGGAGTCCGTGTCGGCAAGGTCGCGCGCGTGGAGTTCGCTCCCCAGGACGACGGAAGCTCGCGTGCGCGAGTGCACTTCGACATCGAATCCGGCCGGCAACTGACGACCGACGTCACCGCGAAAGTCAATTACGGCGACATGATCGGCGTACGCTACGTCGCGCTGCGCCTGCCCGCCGACACGACAGGGGTGGTGCTCGAGGAGAACGCGACCATCCCCCTCGAGCAGACCGCCCCGCCGGTCGATCTCACCGCGCTGGTCAACGGCTTCAAGCCACTGTTCGAGGCGATCGATCCCGCCCGCATCAATTCCCTCGCGGTCTCCGTGGTGGAGGCGTTCCAGGGGCAAGGCGGAACACTCGAATCCCTGCTTCTGCACATCGCCTCGGTGAGCGCGGACGTCGTCGAACAGGAGCAGGTTTTCAACGAGGTGATCGCCAATCTCGAGCAACTCGTCACCGTCGTCGACCGGCGCAACGAGGAGGTCTCGTCCCTGATCTCCGGGATGGCGGTCGTGAGCCAGGCACTCGCCGGCGACGAGGCGCAACTCGCGGCACTCGTCGATCGAGGTAGTTCGGCCGTACGGGCCACCGCTGCACTGATGTCCGGCGCCGTCACCCCACTCGATACCGCGGTGACGGATCTGCGGGTGATGACCGACGCGTGGATTCCGCAGACCGACAACTTCGACGAGGCGATGGCGGGGCTGCCCGCGCTCGCCGGCAGCCTCAATCGGATCGGCGACTACGGCGGCTGGCTCAACCTCTACATGTGCAACTTCACGGTCCTGTCGGGAGACTTCGAGACGAACCTTCTCGGCACCGCCTACTCGGAGGTGTGCCGATGAGCGCGACACGCGAGACGCGGGACGCGATCGCGGCGATCTTCTCCGGACGGCACGACCGGAATGCGAATCCGATCCTTCTCGGTGTGATCGGCATGGTCGTCGTCGCGGTCGTGATGGTCGGTGCACTGGCGCTTCCGCAGTTGACGTATCTGGTCAGGACACAGTCGTATACCGCCGAATTCGCCAACGCGGCGGGGCTCGCTCCCAACGACCCGGTCTACGTCTCCGGTGTCCCGGCGGGCCGCGTCGAGGGCCTGGAGATGGCAGGCGACCACATACTGGTCGACTTCCGGATCGACCGGAAACAGGATCTCGGCGACCGCACCACGGCGGAGATCAAACTCAAGACCATCCTGGGTAAGCGCTATCTCTCGGTGACACCCGCGGGTGCCGGCGAACTCACCGGCGGCCGTGTTCCGTTGTCCCGCACCGCGGTGCCCTACAGCCTCGACGAATTGACCACGGACGCACAGGCTGTGAGCGAAGGACTCGATATCGAATCCATCGAAACGATGATGCAGACGCTGACCGACGCCATGCCCTCCGACTCCCGGCACATCACCGACGCACTGGCAGGCGTCGAAGCGACGTCGCAGATGATCGTGCGCAACGATGCGCGGATCACGTCGTTGCTGCGTTCCGCGAAGTCGCTCACCTCGGTGGTCGCCACGCAGAGCGAGGACGTCTCGGTTCTGGTCCGCAATGCCACGACGGTGGTGGACATCCTCGCCGCGCGCAAGGAGGCCCTGGTCCGTCTCGTCGAGGATCTGCGCGGCCTCGCCGCCACCACGGCAGCGTTCCTCACCGACAACTCGTCCGAGGTCGACGCGCTGCTCGTGAATCTGGAATCCGTCACCGCGACGCTCGCGGCCAACGCCGCGAATATCGACCGGATTCTCGCGACGCTGCCCGCGGGCCTCCGCGCCGCGACCGATGCGTCCGGCAACGGGAACTGGGTCGACGTGCACGCCCCTGCCGGACCGATTCCCGACAACGCGTTGTGCGCCGTCGGCGTGATGGAGGGGTGCAATTGAGCGGGACGGGAAGAAGGTGGCTGACACGCGTTATCGCGATCGTGGCCGTCCTGGGTCTGTGCGCGGCCGGTGCCTGGTATGTCGTGGGGCCCGACCGCACCAGAACCGTGGTCGCACAGTTCGCGTCGGTGAACGGCATCTATCCGGGGAGCAAGGTGGCCGTTCTCGGCCTGCCCCTCGGCACGGTCGAAGAGGTGCGGCCGGCGGGGCGCGTCGTCGAGGTCACGATGACGGTCCCGACCGACGTCACTCTTCCTGCCGACGTGTCGGCTTTCGTCATGAACCCGGCGGTGATCAGCGACCGCTTCATCGAACTGGGGCCGGCGTATCAGGACGGCCCCACCCTGCAGGACGGCGACGTCATCCCAGTCGAACGCAGTCACGCCCCGATCAACTGGGACGAGTTGCTCGAAAGCGTCGACATGCTCGCCGGTGCGCTCGGCCCCGAGGGAGGCGAACTCGGCCGGACCCTCGAGGTCGCGGCGGACGCGACCGCCGGAACGGGCGAGGACATGAACCGCGCGATCGTCGCCTTGAGCCAGGCCACCTCGGTCGTCGGCGCCAAATCCGAAGACATCGGCGGGGTGATCGACGACCTCGCGGTCGCGCTCGGGGCAGTCCGTTCGAAGGAGGGAGATCTCGCCACCCTCGTCGAGGGGATGGGCGAACTGGGCGAGGAATTGCAGCGCGCAGATCTCGACGTCGCCGCCCCGGTCGATCAACTCACCGTCGTGCTCGACCGACTCGACGTCCTGCTCGCCGACCGCGGCGGCGACATCGAACAGATCATGTCGAATGCGCAGACGCTCACCGACACATTTGCGCTCCACGAGGTCGGGCTCGCCGAGATCTTCGACGTACTGCCTCTGACCATGCAGAACATCGACAACGCCATCGGACCCGACGGCCGGGCACGTATCCGGCTCAACATCTCCACGCAGATCGGCCAGTTCCCGCGCGCACAGGAACTCTGTGCGCAGGAACCGTTACCGCTGTGCACCGGCGCGGGATTCACCAACCCCATCACCGTGCCGTTCGATCTCTCCGACCCCTACGAAGATCTCGTACCCGAAGCACTCGACCGTGCCCTGAACGAAGGCGGCACCCGATGATCGGGCGTCTCCGCGTGGCCGGGGCACTGGCGTCGATCACGGTGCTGTCCGGGTGCGGTCTCAGCCTGCACGAACTCCCGCTCGGCCGGACCGCAGCCGGCGAGACGTACACGGTGACGGCGGTCTTCGAGAGCGCCGACCGGATCGACCCGGGAGCGGAGGTGCGTGCCGGGCAGGCCGTCGTGGGCCGTGTCCACACGCTGCGGACGGACGGCACACGCGCGTACGTGGATCTCAGCATGTCGGCGTCTGCCGAGCTCCCGTCGAATATCGGCGCGTCCGTGCGACTTCCGTCCGCGCTGGGCAGCCCTTTCGTGCAGATCGACATGCCGGAGGACCCGTCACCCGAGCCGCTGTCCGACGGCGACACGATCGAGCGGACGGAGGTGGGTCCGGACATCGAGGCAACCTTCGCGATGCTCGGTCAGGTGGTCAACGGCAGCGGGCTCGACCAGCTCCGCACCATCACCACGGAACTCGATGCCGCGTTCGGCAACCGCGGGGAGAAGATCCGCGACATGCTCACCCGCCTGGACTCCACGATGGCGCTGGCCGACGAGAACAGCGTGCACTTCGAGCGCACTCTCGTCGCGGTGGAGTCGGTGTCCGGGCGTCTTGCGCAGCAACAGGAATTGCTCGACCGCAGTATCGACGACAGCTCGCGCATGGTCACCTTGCTCGCCGAGCAGCAGCAGGATCTGACGACGCTCGTGTCGAGTACCGCGGCGGTGTCCGCGTCGGTCGATGCCGTGATGCAGGACTCCGGCACGATCGGGGGAGCGGTCTCCGACCTCGCCGACATCACCTCGGGTATCAAGGATTTCAACAACACTGTGGAGGCGGCGATCGTCAACATGACGGGGTTCATGGACGGTTTCCGCCGCGCGACACCCGGCGACTACTTGATCTTCGACGGCGCCTTCGACATTCCCGCAGCCATCGACCTGCTCGTGACCGGAGGGGTACCGCTCGACGGCGGGCCGGCGGTGCCCTTGCCGCAGGCGGACATCGCGACGGGATTGCAGGACCTGCTCCGAGGCGGTGTCCGGTGAACCGCTCGGTGAAAGTGCAGGTCACCTTGTTCGTGATCGTCGGCCTCCTCGCGACGGTCTTCGGTGTCCGGTACGTGCTGGGACCGCAGAGTCTCGGCGGGGCGATCGACATCCGGGCACACCTGTCCGACGCGCGGGGGATGGGTCCGGGCACATCCGTGACGTACCGGGGTGTCGCGGTGGGGGAAATCGACTCCATCGAGGTCGCACCGGGCGGACGCGGGTCAGACGCGGTGCTCTCCCTCGACCCGGGGACGCAGATTCCGGTCGGCAGTACTGCGCGGGTGGCCACCGCAACAGCGATCGGCATTCTCACCCTCGACATCGAACCCGAGACGGACGAGGGCCCGTACCTCGTTGCCGGCGACGAAATCCTCGTACCGGTCGCGGAACAGAGTCTTCGGCTGGACCAGATGCTGATCCGGATGACGTCGCTGATCGAGAGTCTGGACGCAGATTCTCTGGTCACCCTCGGCGAGACCTGGGGAACCGCCCTCGAAGGGACGGGTCCCGAACTGCAGGCGCTGCTCGAGAACGCCGACGCGTTGTCGCGGATGGTGGAGGAACGGGCGCCGGCCCTCGCGACGCTGCTGGACGAGGGACTCGGTCTCGTCGACGCACTGGCCGCCAACTCCGAATCGTTCCCCGGCACGGTGGGGGCGGTGCGCGACGTATCCGACCAACTGGTGGGCAGCAGGGACTCTCTCGTGTATCTGCTCGACCGCTCGCCGGAGGCCCTGTCCCGCGTCGAAGCGCTGTTCGCGGCGACCGAGGACAACTTCGGTGTCCTGCTCACCAACCTGGTGACGGTCGGTGAGGTGCTGGGACCAAGGACCCCGGCGTTGGAGGCCGGACTCGTGTCGATTCCGGCGGCTTTGAAGGATCTCGACCGGGTTGTCGTGGGTGACCGGGGCAACTTCTCGCTCGTGGCCACGCAGGGGCCGGTGTGTTACTACGACACCCCGCGCCGCACCATCCCGGACTACGGCCCCCGGCAGCCGAACCTTTCGCTCTACTGCCCACCGGGCGAAGGCCATGCTCAGCGCGGCGCGCGGGTGGCCCCGAGACCGAACGACCTCGGCTTGCAGAACCAGACCACGCCGGGTGCGGTGACCGGCCCGGACATCGCCGACGACCCGCTCCTCATTCCGACCGGGGTGGAAGCACTCAACTACTGGCAGCAGCTGTTGGAAGGATTGGGCAACTGAGATGACGCAACCTGCCGAAACGTCGGAAGGCACGACCGCGACGGACGTCGACACGGGAGACGACACCCCGGCGCTGTCGCCGGACGCGCGGGGCGCATTCCGGAGGGGCGGGCCCGCACGATGGGCGGTAGTCGCGTCGATCGTTGCGCTTCTCGCCGCAGCGGCATTCCTCGGGTTCCGGTGGTGGCAGGCGGAGGAAGTTGCCGCGCTGCGCGCCGAAGCCGTGACGAAGGCGCGGGAGTACGCGGTCATGCTGGGCACGTACGACTACCGCACCTTCGACGAGTCGCTGGCTGCGGTCACCGCGAATTCCACCGCCGAGTTCGCGGCGAAGTACGAAGGTGTGGCGGGCGATCTGCGTGGACTGGTCGAGAACGGGCAGGGCACGTCCGTCGCCCGCGCCGACCACGCCGGACTCGAGAGCTTCGACGGTGAGACCGCCACGGTGCTCGTCTTCCTCGACCAGGACGTCACGAATGCGGTGGTGCCGGACGGCCGCACCGACGCGACCCGGTTCATCGTCACGGTCGAGCGCGTCGACGATCGGTGGCTGCTCGACGGCGCCGACGCCGCGTAACCGGATCCTTCCACCGCTCCGAAGCCTCGCCGTTGCATCCTGAGACAATCTGACTATCTTTTGAAGATAGGAAAGTTCTCACAAACCAGAATCCCGTTTACGCGCGGGTGGAGCAACGGCAGACGGCTCGCCGGAAAGGCGCACAGGTGACAATGCGGTTCATCTTCCACTACCCCGAGATCAACGGCCCCGAGGGCGATGTACTCGACCCCGGGCCCGTCCGCGAGGTCGCGGTGGCTGCCGAGCGTGCCGGATTCGACGCCTTCTCCTTCAGCGAGCATCCCGCTCCTGGCGCGCGCTGGCTCTCCGCCGGTGGGCATCAGACTCTCGACCCGTTCGTTGCTCTCGGGTACGTGGCAGGCGCGACCGAGCGTCTCCGTCTGCTCACCTACCTCGCGGTGGCGCCGTACCGGAACCCGTTCCTGCTCGCCAAGGCAGCGGCATCGCTCGACAAGATCTCCGGGGGACGCTTCATGCTCGGAATCGGCACGGGCTACCAGAAGAGCGAGTTCCATGCCCTCGGCGTCGACTTCGACGAACGCAACGCACTGTTCGACGAGGCGCTCGATGTCCTTCCACTGCACTGGAGCGGTGAACCCTTCAGCTACGACGGCCGTCATTTCAGTGCGCACAACATCGTGGCGAGGCCACGCCCGGTGCAGAATCCGATTCCGATCTGGATCGGCGGCAACTCGGCACTGACCCGCCGTCGCGTCGCGCAGCGAGCACAGGGGTGGATGCCGATGTCCGGCGGCGCCCAGCTCAGTGCGACCGCGCGCACGCAGGAACTCGGACCTGTCGATCAGCTGGCGGGCCAGATCGCCGACGTGCGCGAGGCAGCGGTCGCCGCTGGCCGCACCGACCACATCGACGTCGTCTACTCGTACAGCGGTGAGATCGGTTCGGCGGGCGTCCACCCCGACCGGCACCGCGAGGTCTTCGCGGATCTGGAGAAGGCCGGTGTGGACTGGGTGACCGTCTCCTGCCGCATCGAGGGACTGTCGGCCACCGTCGACTTCCTCGAATCCTTCGGCACCACGTACCTGTCGTGAAAGATCCCGCAACCGTGCAGAACACCACCGTGAACGCCTCGGCCGGAGGATGGTTCGAGGAGCGGGCCCGGCTCGCCGGCACCGTCGCCGTGATCACCGGAGGCGCGGGCGGTCTCGGTGAGGCGATCGTACGGGACCTCGCCGCCAACGGCGTGCGTCCCGCCGTCCTCGACATCGACCGTGCCGCGGTCGATGCACTGGATTCGTCGCTGCGGGAGGCGGGCGTCGACGCCGTCGTCCGGCACGGCGACGTCCGGGATCCGCAGACGCTCGAGGCCTTGTTCGAGGCGGCCGACGAGCGATGGGGGAGACTCGACACGCTCGTGAACATCGTCGGCGGCACGTTCCGGTCACCGTTCGTCGACACCAACCCCAAGGGCTGGGACGCGCTCGTCCGCACCAACCTCTCGCATGTGTTCCACGCGTGTTCCCTGGCGGTGCCCCTCATGCAGCGTGGTGGCCGCGGGGGGAGCATCGTCAACCTCACGACCATCGAAGCGCACCGCGCCGCACCCGGTTTCGCGGTGTACTCCGCGGCGAAGGCCGCCGTGGAGCAGTTCGCCCGCACCCTTGCCGTCGAAGTGGCGCCTGACGGCATCCGGGTGAACAACGTGGCCCCGGACTTCGTTCCGACGCCTAACCTCGACAAACTCGCCGTGGGCGAGCACGCGCTGACGGATCCACGCAGCGCGGCTGTCGCGATCCCGATGGGGCGGGTCGGTCACGTCCACGACGTGTCGAACTGCGTCGTGTTCCTCGCGTCGGGTCTGTCGTCGTTCGTCACCGGAACGACGCTCCACCCCGACGGCGGCACACTCGCGTCGTCGGGGTGGTTCAACTGGCCCGGAACGGGCTGGGCCAACTATGCGCCGGAGAGTGTCCTCGCGCGAGCGTCGTCGACGCTCGACGAGTAGCTGCGCGGGATCGTGAAGGTCGCTGCCACAACGAGTATCGCCGCCACGAAGCATGCCGCCGTGTACCAGAGGCTGCCGACGGGATCGCCGTTGGCGGTCACGCCGTCGGTGGCCGCGAAGTAGTCGGGCAGCGCACTCGCCCACAACACCGCCATCACCAGCAGGTACACGATGCTGAAATACCTGACGAAGTCGTTGGAATACGCCGGCGTCGCCGGTGAACCGGTCGTGCCCTGCACGGTGCGCAACCGGCGCCACTGGCGTGCGAGCACATAGATCGCCACGGCGGAGACGAGCACGAGTTCGGCGGCGTAGATGGTCGCGCGGACCGTCGTGCTGCCCATCCCGATGACGGTCGCGGGTGCCGGGAGGATCACCGTTCCCAGAGCGGCCAGAAGCCCGACGACCACTGTCCGCCAGACCAGTTCGAGACCTCCGAAGGTGCGGCCCGCGTCGGCGTGGCGGCCGACGAAGTACTGGACGCAGAACGCCAGGGACATCGGCCACAAGGCGGCGAAGACGACCACGCTCGGCAGCGGAACCGACTCGAAGAACGGCTGGTTGACCGGATTGTCGAGCGACCACTCCCACCACCGCAACTGGGGGCCGAGATGATCGAAGATCTCGTAGAAAGCGTGGTGGACGAAACCGACGCACGCGGCGCCGACGAGGGTGCCGTACTGCCGGAACACGCCGAGCATCCGGACGATCTCGAACGCGATCGTCGCCATCAGCGGGTAGATCGCGATGATGTACAGGGGCAGACGCCCCCACATGAATTCGACCGTGAACACGTTGTGCGCGAACATCGTGTCCACGTATTCCTCGACGCCGAAGGCGTCGGGGAAGTACAACAGCGGTTCGATGATGAACAGGAACGCGAGCGTTCCGAGCCACACGACCAGATTGGTGGGATCACCGGTGCGGCGGAGCCGGACGATCGCGTAGATCAGCGCCAGGAGCGCACCGATCACGATCGTCGCTTCGAGCACCGGAAGGGTCCAGTTCTCCAGGGCGAACGGGCTGCGCAGTTCGAAGAGCCCGCCGGCTTCGGCACACGAGAACCCCAGCCGCGTTGCGAGATCCTCGAACGTGGGGGAACAGAGATCCGACATCACTCGGCCTCCCGCGCGGACACGGTCTCGGCGGTGTACCAGTGCGAGACGTCGTAGCCGGCGTCGAACCGTTCGAACCAGACGTCGGCGAGCGCGGGAAGCTTCTCGTGATCGGGATTGTGCTTGGGCAACTGGCTGCGCACGACACCCGCAAGTGCGACGAGTTGCTCGCGCAACGGCAGCACGTCGAACGCCCGCGGCATCGGCCCGTGGTCCTCCGCGTCGAGGAACGGCAGGCGTTTGCGCAGGATCTGCTTACGCCGGTACGACGCGAACATCGACATGGCGTCGATCTTCCGGTCCTCGATCGGGACATGCTTGTTGAAGCCGTCGCACGCGATGGCGATGACGTCGAGCACGTGCTTGAACACCGACGGTGCCATGCGCATCCGGTAGAGGTCGCTACCGACGACCGCATCGAAGATGATGAGCGCGGAACTGCGGTGCTCGACCTCTTCCACGAAATGCCAGATGAACAGCGATGCGACCCGGTCGTCGCCGGGCCGGAACAAGTGCGAGTCGTTGTCGAGCATCAGCTTGAACACCGGAGTGAAGGTCGCTTCCAGATCCGCCGTGTAGGCGAGGCGGTACTCGAGGGATTTCTCCGCCGTGAGCCGATCGAACGCAGCGACGACCTCGTCGAGCGTTTCCTGCAGACCCGGGTACCGCTTGATCAGCCCTTTGACGTGTTGCCGGTGGGCGGTGGAGTGCTGACCTTCCTGGTACATGAAGGCATTGGCTTCCTCGACCACCTTCGGGTCCTCGATCCGGTGCACGACCTCCTGGACCATGTTCACGATCATCTTCTCGAAACCGATCGCGAGGAACGACACCGCGTTGGCCATGCTCGAGAAGGCCGGGTTCTCCTCGTTCCACAGGAACGGCACGTCGTAGTCCGCGAATGCGAAGCGCATCTTCCGGACCTGCAGGTTCGTCATCGTGGCGCTACCTCGTCTCATGCCGGCCCCGGGAGGCCGGACGGGTGGGGCCCCGGGTGACGAGGCCTCGGTTCGGCGTGACCATACATCAGTGCGCTCATTTGTATGATAGGAATCCCGGCGCCGATGCGGAAGGCCCCGCGACGCGCAGACGGGCCCGGTGTGCAGACGTGCGCCGTGTTACCGTCGGGTTCTTGTTGCAGGTCGTGGTACCCGAGGAAGCGGATCGTGGCGCGGAGACGTGGATGGGGCGGGCGTCCTCCCGTCGACGACGAGGAGGCCACGCAGCGGATAGTCGCGGCAGCGGTCGAGCTGATCGCGCAGTCCGGAGCGGAAATCAGCATCGCCGACGTCGCTCAGTCGCTCGGCGTCATCCGTCAGACGGTGTACCGGTACTTCGCCAGCGCAGACGCGCTGATGCGTGCGGCGGCGATCGCGTCGGTCGAAGGATTCCTGGATCGGCTGGCCGACGAGGTGAGCGGTATCGGTGACCCCGCGGAGGCGATGGTCGCCGGGGTCGTGTTCACGCTCGCGGAAGTCCGTCGTACCCCACACCTGGGCATCCTGCTGTCGAGTACGTATTCGGACCCGCATCCGGAAGTAATCGCGTCGGGTGAGGCGCGCGCCTTCGGCATGACCATGATCCGGCGGTTCGACGTCGACTGGGAGAGCTACGGCTACGACGACGAGTCGCTCGGCGAACTGGTCGAATTCGTCCTGCGGACGATGCAGTCGTTCTTCGTCTCCCCGGGGGATCCTCCGCGCAGCGAGGACGAACTGCGCCGGTACCTGCGCCGGTGGATGGGTACCGCGATCCTCGCGCAAGAAGCCCCTGGGGTTGCACCCGCCGATGTGACCTAGGTAACATCGATCTTGCGAATCGAGCCGGAGACGTCCGCGGACGACAGAGAAGTGCTCGTGAAGCAGAGATCCGGCCCGGTACACGCGAGAGCGGAACCGGGCCGAACCCCTGTCGGGGGGCCTGCGACGAAAGGGATCAGGGTGGGGGAACGCATCACGACCGTCGTCCACAACGGATTGACGTTCGACATCCGGGACGACGGACCGATCGACGGCGAACGTGTCGTACTGCTTCACGGGTTCCCGCAGGATTCACGATCGTGGGACGGCGTGGCCGCATGGCTGCACGAGGCCGGATACCGCACCTTCGCGCCGGACCAGCGCGGGTATTCACCGGGCGCGCGTCCGCCGCGTCGCCGCGACTACCGGATTCCCCTGCTCGTCGGGGACGCCGTCGCGATCATCGAGCAGGTCGGCGACGGGTCGCCTGTCCACCTCGTCGGGCACGACTGGGGTGCGATAGTCGCGTGGGGAGTGGCTGCCCAGCACCCGGACCTCGTGCGGTCCCTCACCGCAGTGTCGGTGCCCCACCCCGCGGCGTTCCTTCGCGCGTTCGCCACGAGCACCCAGTTGTTCAAGTCCTGGTACATGCTCGCGTTCCAGATGCCGTGGGTCCCGGAACTGCTGCTGAGCAACGAGTCGGTCGGACGCTTCGTTCTGAGCCGGTCGGGCCAGCCCGACGCTGCGGTGACGCGCGACGCGGCGCGTCTTGCCGATCGATCCGCGGTGCGCGGTGGGGTGAACTGGTACCGGGCGATGCTGTGGAGCGACCCCAAGGCGACGCTCGAGTCCGTCACGGTGCCCACGCTCATGGTGTGGAGCGACGGTGACGTCGCCGTCGGGCCCGCCGGGGTCGAGGCCACGCCGCGCTATGTCTCCGGTCCGTACCGGTCGGAGACGCTCGCCGGCGTCAGCCATTGGATCCCGGACGAAGTCCCCGACGAACTCGCCCGCTTCGTCGTCGAGCACGCCTCCGCCCACAGCTGACGGAGGCGGGCTCTCGACGGAGGCGGGCTCTCGACGGAGTCCTAGGCGCGCAGGCGCTCGCGCCGCAGCAGGTCGACTTCCGGAAGATCGAGCGGCGGTAGTGAATCCACGCCCAGTGCCTGCGCGATCAGGTGGTCGGCGAGTTCGGGATTGCGCGCCAGCACCGGTCCGTGCAGATAGGTGCCGATCACCGAACCCTGTACTGCGCCTTCGAGTCCGTCGCCGACACCGTTGCCGACGCCGCGGGACACGCGTCCCAGGCCTGTCGCACTCGACCCGAGAGTTGTTCCGCCTCGGTGGTTCTCGAAGCCGGTCAGCGGCTGGGTGAGACCGTCGACGACGGGCTGTGTGACGATCTCCCCGATCGAACGGACCTCTTGCGGCGACGTCGTCACGTCGAGGAGGCCGACACCGTCGACGCGTTCTCCCGACGAGGTCTCGTACCAGTGGCCGAGCACCTGGATGGCGGCGCAGATCGCGAGCACGGGCGCGCCGCGGCCGGCGGCCTGCTGCAGACCCGGATAACGCTGGAGATGCCGCGTGGCGAGTCGCTGCGCGGCATCTTCGGCTCCGCCGAGCGTGTACATGTCGAGCGACTCGGGCACCGGGTCGCTCAAACCGATCTCGATGACTTCGGCGTCATAGCCGCGCATGCGCAGGCGCTGCCGCAGCACGAGGGCGTTTCCGCCGTCGCCGTAGGTGCCCATGACGTCGGGCAGCACCAGCCCGATCCGAACGGTCGAGTCAGACATGGGCCGTCCTCCTGGAGATTTCGGTGTTGAGATCCCGGAACGCGGTGTAGTTGGCGAGCACCTCCACCCGCCCGGGCGGGCAGGAGGCGATGGCCTTCAGCGGGTCCGGAACGAGAGTGTGGTCGACGCCCGCGTAGGTGAGGCGCACCGCAAGGTCGGTGCCGCGCTCGCCCGCCGCGACCACCTGTACTCCCTCGAAGTGTTCGAAGCGCACATCCCACAGCCAGGACAGGTCTTCGCCGTCGGGCACCTGGCCGTTGACGGCGATGACGAGTCCGTCGACGGTCGGATCGATCATCGACAGCGCTTCTTGCCAGCCCGCCGGATTCTTGGCGAGCAGCATGTGGACGGAATGCGGGCCGACCTGGACGGTTTTGTACCGGCCCGCGACCTCGTCGACAACTGCTGCTGCGGCGACCGCGTCGGCAGGGTCGGCGCCCAGCGCGACCGCGGCCGCGACCGCCTGGGCGGCGTTTCCGCGGTTGGCCTTGCCGGGCAGTGTCAGCTTCAACGGCAGCACGAGGCCGTCCGGCCCGTACAGATTGTCGTCGTCGACCCACCAATCAGGTTGAGGCCGAGCGAAATCGGATCCAGTGCTGTACCAGTGGACGCCCTCGCGGGCGATCGGTTCCCCGGTGCGGGGGCAGCTCACCGAATCGTTCGCCCATCCTGCGCCGGCGGCCACCCACACGACGTTCGGGTTGTCGTACGCGGCCGACGTGACGAGCACGTCGTCGCAGTTGGCGATGATCACGGCGCCGGGGTGCCGCTGAAGGCCGGCGCGTAGCTTGCGCTCGATCATGTTGATCTCGCCCACGCGGTCGAGCTGGTCGCGGCTGAGATTGAGCAGGACTATCGCTTCGGGGGCGAGAGCGTCGGCCACGTGCGGGGTGTGCAGCTCGTCGACCTCGATCGCGGCGAGAGGCGCGCCGAGATCGGAGGCGAGGGCCGCCACGATGCCCGCGTCCATGTTCGCGCCGTCCGCCTGCGTGACGGTCTTGTCGATCGTCTCCAGGGCGGCGGCGGTCATCCGCGTCGTGGTCGACTTGCCGTTGGTGCCGGTGACGAGCACCGTGCGGCGTCCGTGGCCGACCTGCTTCATCAGCGTCGGCTCGATCTTCAGGGCGATGAGCCCGCCGATCATCGACCCCTTGCCGCGTCCGGCTTTCTGGGACGCCCAGGCGGCAGCTTTCGCGGCGCGCAGGGCGAACCGGCCGCGCGCGGTGATTTCAGTGCTAGTTCCCACGTCGGCGAGTGTTCCACAGCCACCCCGAAGCCGCCGACGGCGGCTTGCCAACTGTGTCAGGAACTACGGGTGGGCTCCGCCGTCGCGGCCAAGGCGTGCGACTTGAGCGCCTGGAACTCGTCCTCGGTGATGGTTCCGGCGTCCAGCAGCGCCTTCGCGTCGGCGATCTGGTCGGCCGGGGACTTGCCCGCGACCTCGCGGATGTAGTTGTCCTGCGCGGATTTGATCTGCGCGGCCTCTCGCGCCGACCGCTCGGCCATACCGCGACCGTGGACCACCAGGTACACCAGGCCGGTGAGCAGCGGGAAGATGAAAAGGAATACGATCCAGATCGCCTTCACCCATCCGGACTGGTCGCGGTTGGCGAACAGATCGCTGATGATCAGCCACAGCATGATCAGATACGCGATGAACGCGAAGCACACGATGATGTACCACATGATGTCCCAGAACTCCACGGCGATCCCCTTACTCGTAGGACGAGCTCAGTGGTCCGGGGATGCGTACCGAACCGACCACGCGGCGGTACCCCGGGAACTTCCCGCAGAGTACCGCCGCGTGGGTCGGGACATCGGCCGAATCGGCCGACTGATCAGCTGGCGCGGTTGACCGCCGAGACGACCGCCCGCAGCGACGCGACGGTGATGGACGAGGCGATTCCCACGCCCCACACCAGCGTCGTGGTGCCGTCGGGACGGGTCACGTCGGCCTCGACGTAGGCGGCGGCATTCGCGTCGTCGCCGGCGGACATGGCGTGCTCGGAGTATCCGCGTACGGCGACGCGGTAGCCCAGCGACTCGAGGCCGTCGACGAAGGCGGCCAGCGGGCCGTTGCCCGTACCGGTGATCTCCTTCTCGACACCGTTGACCTTGAGGATCGCGGTGATGGTGTCTTCGCCCTCGTCCGTCTCCGCAGCCGTGACCTTCTGGCGGATCCGCTCGAGCGGGGTGATGGGAGCCAGGTACTCCTCGTGGAAGATGTCCCACATCTCCTTGGGGCTGACTTCGCCGCCTTCCCCGTCGGTGACGGCCTGCACGGACTGCGAGAACTCGATCTGCAGGCGACGCGGCAGATTCAGGCCGTGGTCGTGCTTCATGATGTAGGCGATGCCGCCCTTGCCGGACTGCGAGTTGACGCGGATCACGGCCTCGTAGCTGCGGCCGACGTCCTTCGGGTCGATCGGCAGGTACGGCACGGCCCACGTGATGTCGTCGACATCGGAGCCGGCCGCATCGGCGTCGGCCTTCATGACGTCCATGCCCTTGTTGATCGCGTCCTGGTGGCTACCGGAGAACGCCGTGTAGACCAGGTCGCCGCCGTACGGGTGCCGCTCGGGGACGGGCAGCTGGTTGCAGTACTCGACGGTGCGGCGGATCTCGTCGATGTTCGAGAAGTCGATCTGCGGGTCGACCCCGCGGCTGAACATGTTCAGGCCCAGCGTCACCAGGCATACGTTGCCGGTGCGTTCGCCGTTCCCGAACAGGCAACCCTCGATGCGGTCGGCGCCGGCCTGGTAACCCAGCTCGGCGGCTGCGACGCCGGTCCCGCGGTCGTTGTGGGGGTGCAGCGACAGGATGATCGAGTCGCGTCGGGCCAGATTGCGGTGCATCCACTCGATCGAGTCGGCGTACACGTTCGGGGTGGCCATCTCGACGGTCGCCGGCAGGTTGATGATCACCGGGTGCTCGGGGGTGGCGCCCAGGGTCTCGACGACCGCGTCACACACTTCCTTGGCGTACGACAGTTCGGTGCCGGTGTAGGACTCGGGGGAGTACTCCCACCGCCAGTTGGTGTCGGGGTAGTCCTTCGCGGTCTCGATCACCAGTTCCGCGGCGTCGGTCGCGATCTTCTTGACCGCGTCCTTGTCGGCGCGGAACACGACGCGGCGCTGCAGGATCGACGTGGAGTTGTAGAAGTGCACGATCACGTTCTGTGCACCGACACATGCCTCGAAGGTGCGCCGGATCAGCTCGGGACGAGACTGCGTCAGCACCTGGATGGTGACGTCGTCGGGAATTGCATTGTCCTCGATGATTTCCCGGACGAAGTCGAAGTCGGTCTGGCTCGCGGACGGGAAGCCGACCTCGATCTCCTTGTAGCCCATCCGCACCAGCAGATCGAACATCCGCCGCTTGCGGGCCGGGCTCATCGGATCGATGAGCGCCTGGTTGCCGTCACGCAGGTCGACTGCGCACCAGCCGGGCGCGCGGTCGATGATCTTGTCGGGCCAGGTGCGGTCGGGCAGCGAGACCGGCTCGACTTCCTCGGCGAACGGCCGGTACCGGTACGTCGGCATCGACGAGTTCTTCTGGGTGTTCCACGCGGGCTGATCGGCGGGCGCGGGCTTGCTCGGCGGGGTGATGGTGCGCGAACCGGAGGTGAAAGCGTCGGCGGGTGACATGACGTATCTCCAAAGAGGTGGGACCGGTGGGTCCAGATCAGGATATCGACCGGCGCGTAGAAACCCCGCGACGGGAAGCCGGTCTGGTCAGATCCCGCCGCGGCGGCCGAGGAGAAGCGCGCGCTGCATGCCAAGCAGTGTAACGCCACGACACTTCATTGCACCGCCGGCCCCCGCTTTGTCCGAAAGGGCTCCGATTGTTCGTCGTCTTTGCAGAGGGGCTTCCCGCCTCTTTCCGAGCGGCCTTCGACGCGTACGCCGGTCCGGCGATCGTCGGCGGCGGTGCGCTGTATCCGGTGGCCGAAGCGGCGACCGTCAGGAACACCGGTGGCACCCCGCTGGTGACGGACGGTCCGTTCGCCGAGTCGAACGAGGTCGTCGGCGGGTTCTGCATCTTCGAGGCGGACGATGTCGACGCCGCTCTCGACCTCGTGCGCCGGATCCCCGACATGGACAACGGCTACATCGAGTTGTGGCCGATGGTGGAGTGGTTCTCCACGCCGCACAGCGCCGGATGCTGGCTTGCACTGCTGCGCGAACCCGCCGGCGGCGCGGACGATCCGGGTACCCCGGCGTGGGACGAGGGTGCGGCCGCGCACGCCCGATTCACGGAAGCGGCCGGCTCGGCGGTGCGCGCGGGAGGAGCACTCCGACCCCCGTCCTCGGCGACCACGGTTCGCACGAAGGGCGGCGAGGTGATGCTGACGGACGGGCCGTTCTCCGAAACCACCGAGATCGCCAACGGACTGTACGTGTTGTCCGCGCCGGATCGCGCCACCGCTGTGCGACTCGCGCTGCAGATTCCGATGGGTCCCGGGGGATGCGTCGAACTACGCCGCATGGTCGACGAGTAGCGGACTGGCCGTATGGACGTCGCCCGGGTGTTTCGCGCGGAGCACGGCCGCGCGGTAGCAGCGGTGACGCGATTCACCGGCGATCTCACCCTTGCGGAGGACGCGGTTCAGGACGCCTTCGTCGACGCATTGCGGGCCTGGCCGGACCAGGGCGAACCTGCGAATCCCGGCGCGTGGATCACCACCGTTGCGCGTCGGCGTGCCCTGGACAGGATCCGCCGGGAGGCGGCCCGCGACGGAAAGGAGGTCGCGGCCGTGCGGTGCGGCGATGTACTGGGGGCGTTCGAGGAGGAGGTGCCGTGGGTGCGTGACGACGAACTGCGGTTGCTGTTCACATGCTGTCATCCGGCGCTCGCGCGCGACGCCCAAGTCGCTCCCACGCTCCGTCTGGTGTGTGGGCTGACGGCCGTCGAAATCGCCCGGGCGTTCTTGCAGGCGGAGCCGGCCGTGACTAGGCGCCTCAGCCGCGCGAAGGCGAAGATACGCGATGCGGGGATACCGTTCCGGTCACCTCCGGAACACCTTCTGCCCGAACGTGTTCCGCAAGTCACCACCTGCATCTACCTGGTCTTCACCGAAGGTTATTCCGCGACCTCCGGTGACGCACCGGTCCGAGAGGATCTGTGCGCGGAGGCGATTCGGCTCGGACGGCTGCTGTGTGACCTGATGCCCGAGCAGCGGGAGGCGTGGGCACTCCTCGCGTTGATGCTCCTGCACGACAGTCGGCGTCACGAGCGAGTCGGCGCCGACGGACCGGTGCGACCGCTCGAGGAGCAGGATCGCGGGCGGTGGGACCGGGACCGCATCCGGGACGGCCTCGACGCGCGCGGGTGGCTCCGCGGGGCCGTACCTGCCCCAGGCGGTGATCGCCGCCGTCCACGCCTGCGCTCCGACCTGGCACTCGACCGACTGGGCCACCATCGTCGGCGCGTACGACCACCTGCTGGAGTTGTCGGGATCTCCCGTGGTGGCGGTCAACCGCGCGGTGGCCCTCGGGTTCCGGGATGGGTGGCACGCGGGGCTCGCAGCCCTCGAGGCACTGCCCGAAGATCCGCGATTGCGCAGGCTGATCGAGCCTGCCCGCGCAGATCTGTTGCGGCGCGCCGGGCGTTGGGCCGACGCCGCCGACGCGTACCGCGCCGCGCTGAAGACCACGGGCAACGAGGCAACGGCCCGGTTTCTGCGACGACGGCTCGAGGAGGTAGACCGGTCGAACGTTCGGGCGGCCGGTTCGTGACGCCGACGGCGACCGCCCTTTGTTGCGCACGACACTTTCCCGATGGGCCCGACCGGCCCCCACACAGCCATCGGTAAGCTTGGCCCCTGGACTTGTTCCCAAGACCCGGAGGTTCGACAGCGTGGCACTCGTCGTCCAGAAGTACGGAGGATCCTCGGTCGCGACGGCCGAGCGGATCCGGCGCGTCGCTGAAAGGATCGTCGAGACCAAAAAGGCGGGCAACGACGTCGTGGTCGTGGTGTCCGCAATGGGTGACACCACAGACGAACTGCTCGACCTCGCTCATCAGGTGTGCCCCGTGCCCCCGGCGCGAGAGATGGACATGCTCCTCACGTCGGGCGAGCGAATCTCGAACTCCCTGGTCGCGATGGCTATCCATTCTCTCGGTGCCGAGGCCCGCTCGTTCACCGGCTCGCAGGCCGGCGTGATCACCACGGGCAGCCACGGCAACGCGAAGATCATCGACGTCACACCCGGTCGTGTCCGCACGGCCCTGGACGAGGGCAGCATCGTGCTGGTCGCCGGGTTCCAGGGTGTGAGCCAGGACAGCAAGGACATCACGACCCTCGGTCGTGGTGGCTCCGACACGACCGCCGTCGCTCTCGCCGCCGCACTGGAGGCGGACGTATGCGAGATCTACACCGACGTCGACGGTGTGTTCACCGCGGACCCGCGGATCGTCAAGGACGCGCAGCGGCTCGAGAAGGTGTCCTTCGAGGAGATGCTCGAGCTCGCCGCGAGTGGCGCCAAAGTCCTGATGCTGCGGTGCGTCGAATACGCCCGCCGCTACAACGTGCCTGTGCACGTTCGTTCGTCGTACACCACCAAGCCCGGCACCATCGTGTCCGGATCGATGGAGGACATCCCTGTGGAAGAGGCACTGATCACCGGCGTTGCGCACGATCGCGGCGAAGCGAAGATCACCGTGGTCGGTCTGCCGGACACCCCCGGCTACGCCGCCAAGGTGTTCCGTGCGGTCGCCGACGCCGACATCAACATCGACATGGTGCTGCAGAACATCTCGAAGGTCGAGACCGGCAAGACCGACATCACCTTCACCCTGCCCACCTCCGACGCTCCGCGCGCGGTCGAACTACTCACCAAGCGGCAGGAAGAGATCGGCTTCACGCAGGTCCTCTTCGACGACCACATCGGCAAGGTCTCCCTCGTCGGCGCAGGTATGAGGAGCCATCCCGGCGTCACCGCCAAGTTCTGTGAGGCACTCGCCGACGCCGGCATCAACATCGATCTCATCTCGACCTCCGAGATCCGCATCTCGGTCCTCGTCGACGACACCGAACTCGACGAGGCGGTGCGTGCCCTGCACGCAGCGTTCGATCTCGGTGGTGCCGAGGAAGCGGTCGTGCACGCAGGGACGGGGCGATAGACATGACCACCATTGCTGTTGTGGGTGCCACCGGACAGGTCGGCATCGTCATGCGCACGCTCCTCGAGGAGCGGAACTTCCCGGCCGACAAGGTCCGGTTCTTCGCCTCGGCTCGCTCGGCCGGCAAGAAGCTTCCCTTCCGGGGTGAGGAAATCGTCGTCGAGGACGCCGCCGCGACGTCCGACGAGGACCTTGCGGGCATCGATATCGCCCTGTTCTCCGCCGGTGCGACGTTGTCCCGGGCCCAGGCTCCGCGCTTCGCTGCCGCAGGCGCGACCGTTGTCGACAACTCGTCGGCATGGCGCAAGGATCCCGACGTTCCCCTGGTCGTGAGCGAGGTCAACCCCGAGCAGGCGAAGAATCCGCCGAAGGGCATCATCGCGAACCCCAACTGCACCACGATGGCCGCGATGCCGGTCCTCAAGGCGCTGCACGACGAGGCGGGCCTTCAGCGTCTGATCGTCTCGAGCTACCAGGCGGTCTCCGGCAGCGGTATCGCCGGTGTCGAGGAACTGCTCGGCCAGGCCCGCGCGGTCATCGACGACGCGGAGAAGCTGGTGCACGACGGCGGCGCGGTCGATTTCCCCGCACCCGACAAGTACGTCGCACCGATTGCGTTCAACGTGCTGCCGCTCGCCGGCTCGCTCGTCGACGACGGTTCCGGCGAGACCGACGAAGACCAGAAGCTGCGCAACGAGTCGCGCAAGATTCTGGGTCTTCCGGATCTGCTCGTGTCCGGAACGTGCGTGCGCGTGCCGGTCGTGACGGGCCATTCGCTGTCGATCAATGCGGAGTTCGAGCGGCCCCTGTCGGTCGAGCGTGCGCAGGAGATCCTCGCCTCGGCTCCGGGTGTCCGGCTCGTCGACGTGCCGACCCCACTCGCTGCAGCCGGTGACGACGTCTCGCTGGTGGGCCGCATCCGCCAGGACCCGGGTGCGCCCGAGGGTCGTGGACTCGCGTTGTTCGTCTCGGGCGACAACCTGCGCAAGGGCGCTGCGCTCAACACCATTCAGATCGCGGAGTTGCTCGTCTGATCTCCGGCACCTCGGTACTCGAGCGAGTGGATCATCCCGCAGGGGTGGTCCACTCGCTGCTTTTCGTCCAAGGGTTCGCTGCGAGCGCCCACCTAGGATGGCCGGTGTGACGTCCATTCGTTCCGCGACCCTCGACCGCATCGCACCGGCGACCCTCTACCGCATCGTGCGGTTGCGCACAGAAGTGTTCGTGTACGAACAGGGGATCGTGTCCGAGCCGGAACTCGACGGCCTCGATCTCGAGCCCGGCACGACGCACTACTGGATCGAGGAGGGCGACGATGTGGTGGCGACCCTCCGGGTCCTCGACGCCGACGGACCGGTCATCCACATCGGGCGGGTCGCGACCGCGAAGAAGGCCCGGGGCAGGGGTCTCGCTGCCCGCTTGATCGAGTCGGTGATCGACGACCATCCGCAACCCGTCGAGATCCTGGCACAGGCGTATCTCGAGGACTGGTACGGCCGCTTGGGTTTCGAGCGCACCGGCCCGAATTTCATCGAGGCGGGTATCGACCACCTACCCATGAGGCGGCCCGGTCGCTGAACCGTCCGTAAACAGGTTTACATACAGTCTGGATTGTTTGTTGGTTTACCGTTACGATCCGTAGCGTGATCCACGACACTGTGCCCGGCGCCACACGAACTCAGGCGCAACGAACAGCGGCCACTCGCGCGAAATTGCTCGACGCAACCGTGGAATCCCTCGTCGAGCAGGGATATGCGGGCATCAGTACACAGGGCATCGCCACCCGTGCCGGTGTCTCCCGTGGCGCACAGTTACACCACTTTCCCACCAAGGAATCGCTGGTCGTGGCGGCGATCGAGCATCTGGTGGAAAAGCGGCTGCAAGAGATCCTCGAATCCGACCCCGACCCGGAGTACGGATTCGAGGCATTGTTCGACGCGTTCTCCGGACCCTTGTTCGACGCGGCACTCGAACTGTGGGTCGCGGCCCGGACGGATCCGTCGCTCCACGCGGCGATGATCCCGCTGGAACGTAAGGTGTCCGACGCGCTGCGCACCGGTTGCCTCGAAATCATGGGCGACCGGGTGAGTCCCGACATCATCGACCTCGCCATAGAGCTGGCGCGAGGTGTTGCCGTCTCCGCCCTGATGCGTACCCCTGAATCCGATCGAGAGTTCCGGGAGCGTCTCCTCCCGGTCTGGAAGGCCCTGGTGTCGAAATGAGTCTCGCGATGCTCCCCGACCACGTGCACACCCTTGTCGTGGGCGCCGGCTTCGGCGGAATCGGAATGGCCGCAACCTTGCTGCGCCAGGATCCGACCGCAGATGTTCTCGTCCTCGAAAGGGGAGACGACGTAGGCGGTACGTGGCGGGTCAACACCTACCCCGGCGCCGCATGCGACGTCCCGAGCGCGCTGTACTCGTTCTCCTTCGCGCCCGAACCCGATTGGTCGCGTGCCCACGGCACCCAGGAAGAGATCTACGCCTACCTCCGGCGCGTTGCTCGTGACGAGGGTGTCACCCAGCGCACGATGTTCGGATGTGAACTGCGGGAGGCACAGTGGGACGCCGCCCGCGCAGTGTGGTCGGTGTCGACGTCCCGCGGTGACCTCACCGCAGACGTGCTCGTCGCCGCAACCGGCGCCCTCTCGACGCCCACCTACCCGAAGGTTCCCGGACTCGAGATGTTCCGGGGCAAGACCTTCCACTCCGCCGAATGGGACCACGACCACGATCTCACCGGTGAACGCGTCGCGGTGATCGGCACCGGGGCATCGGCCATCCAGTTCGTTCCCGCGATCGTCGACCGCGTCGCCCACCTCACCCTGTTCCAGCGCACCGCGTCGTGGGTCATGCCCAAGCACGACCACGCCATCGCGCGCTCGGTCCGGTCGCTGTACCGCCGCTTCCCCTTCACCCAGAAGCTCATGCGGGGCGCCGTATACGGGCAGAAGGAAATCTACGTCGTGGGTATGACGAAGCCGTTCGCCCGCAAATACTTCCTGCCGTTGTTCGAGCGCCGCGCCCGGCAGGTGCTCCGCAAGCAGGTACAGGACCCGGCACTGCGCGAGCGGCTCACACCCGATTTCGCGATCACCTGCAAGCGGATCCTGCTGTCCAACGAGTGGTTCCCCACCATCACGCGGTCCGATGTGAGCGTGGTGTCGTCCGGGCTGACCGCGGTGACGGAGAACGGCGTCGTCGACAAGGACGGCAACGAGTACCCGGTGGACACCATCATCTTCGGCACCGGCTTCACGCCGACCGAACCTCCCGTCGCCCACCACATCCGCGGAACCGACGGCCGTACACTCGCCGAGACGTGGGACGGCAGCCCCGCGGCCCACCTGGGAATCTCGGTACACGGGTTCCCCAACCTGTTCCTCGTCTACGGACCCAACACCAACCTCGGACACAGCTCGATCGTGTACATGCTCGAATCGCAGGCCGCATATATCGCCGACGCGTTGCGCACCATGCGATCCCGCGGGATCGCCGCCCTCGAAGTGACCGGGGACGCGCAGCGCCGCTACACCGACGAACTCGATCCGATCCTCGAGGGGACGGTCTGGAACGCCGGAGGTTGCAGTAGCTGGTACATCGACGAGAAGGGCCGCAACTCCGTGATGTGGCCGACGTTCACATGGCATTACCGTGCGCGCACGAAGCAGTTCGATCTCGAGAACTACACGCAGCGGACCGCCGCGGCAGGAGCAACAGCATGACCCACTTCGACGTTCTCGTGATCGGCTCCGGATTCGGAGGCAGTGTCGCCGCGTTACGGCTGACCGAAAAAGGCTACAAGGTAGGCGTTCTCGAAGCGGGCCGTCGCTTCTCGGACGAGGATCTGCCGAAGACCAGCTGGCGGCTGCGCAAGTACCTGTGGGCACCGGCACTGGGGTGTTACGGAGTCCAGCGCATGCACCTGCTTCCCGACGTCCTGGTGATGGCCGGTGCAGGCGTCGGCGGCGGCTCGCTCAACTATGCGAATACGCTCTACAAGCCGCCCACACCCTTCTTCCGGGACCCTCAGTGGGGGCACATCGACGACTGGGAGGCCGAGCTCTCCCCGTACTACGATCAGGCCGCCCGGATGCTGGGCGTGCGCCCGAACCCCACCACCTCTCCCGCCGACAAGGTGATGCGCGAGGTCGCCGAGGAGATGGGCGCCGGTGAGACCTTCGTGACCACGCCGGTGGGCGTGTTCTTCGACGAGCCCGGCAAGACCGTGGCGGATCCCTACTTCGGAGGTGCCGGACCCGAGCGCACCGGCTGCACCGAATGCGGAAGCTGCATGACCGGGTGCCGGGTCGGGGCAAAGAACACCCTGGTGAAGAACTACCTGTACCTCGCGGAACGCGCGGGCGCAGTGATCCATGCACTGACCACGGTGACCCGGGTGGTTCCCCGCCCCGGTGGTGGCTACGAGGTCCACACCCGGAGCACCAACGGCATTCGTAAGCGCCGCACCGTGTTCACCGCCGACCAAGTGGTCGTCGCCGCCGGCACCTACGGCACCGCACGCCTGCTGCTCGCGAGCCGCGAGACCGGGGATCTGCCCAACCTGTCGCGCACCCTCGGAACGGTCGTGCGTACCAACTCCGAGGCGGTACTCGCGGCGACCGCCCGGAATCGCGACGTGGACTACACCGGGGGTGTGGCGATCACCTCGTCGTTCCATCCCGACGATCACACCCATATCGAACCGGTGCGGTACGGCAAGGGAAGCAATCTCATCGGGATGATCCAGGCGATGCTCGTCGACGGTGGCGGCCGGGTGCCCCGCCTGGTGAAATTCTTCGGTGTCGCGGCCCGGAATCCGGGTGCGTTCCTGCGGAATCTGTCCGTGCGGAACTGGTCGGAACGTACCGTGATCGCGCTGGTGATGCAGACGGACGACAACTCCCTCGAACTGAAGACCAGGCGCACCCCGCTCGGTCGCGGGCTGACCAGCAAGCCGGGACCGGGGGAGCGGCCTCCGGAGTGGATTCCGGTCGGGCACGACGCGATCCGCCGCATCGCGCAGAAGATCGGAGGCGACCCGGGCGGTTCGATCGTCGACCTGGTCAACATCCCGATGACGGCGCACTTCCTCGGCGGCTGTGCGATCGGTGATTCTCCCGAACGCGGCGTCGTCGACCCGTACCTGCGTGTCTACGGGCACGACGGTCTGCACGTCGTCGACGGGTCTGTCGTCAGTGCCAACCTCGGGGTCAACCCGTCGCTGACGATCACCGCGCAGGCCGAGCGGGCGATGGCGTTGTGGCCGAACAAGGGCACGAACGACACCCGGCCCCCACTCGGCGCACCCTACGAACCGGTGACCGCGGTTCCACCCGTGAAGCCGACGGTCCCTGCCGGCGCTCCTGCTGCGCTCCGGCTCCCGATCCATCCGATTCGACGAAAGGACGCAGACCGTGCTGTGGAAAGTGCCTGAGAGCGCAGACGAGCGCACCGAATGGCCGACGTCGCCGCCCCCGCCGTGGCCGGCAGCGGTACGGGCGACGTTGTGGTGGCACCGCAGTACGCCTGCCGCCGCGGAATACGGGCCCGACGGCCCGACCCTCCCGATCACTCTCGCGATGATGGTCGACTACCTGGATTCCCCGGTGGGGCCCTATCGCGAGATCCTGGCCAGCCCGGTGTTACGACGGGGACTGATCCCGGCGATGGCGGTGCCGTTCATCGCGGTCGATTCCGAACCGTCGGTGCACGGCGGCCGGGCGCACTGGCGGTTGCCGAAGGTGCTGGCGACGTTCTCGGGCGATGTGCTCGGCGACTTCTCCGCAGCCGGGGGAGGATGGAAGGTCGCGACCTCGGCTCGCCCGCGCGGCCCGGAACTTCCGATCATCGGTGGCCTCACCTTCGCACAGCCCGGTGACGACGGTTCGATCTCTCGCGCGACCGCACGACTGCGGGGCAAGTTCCGATACGCACGGGTCGGGGTGGAGGCGGAAGGGCCGACGCTGAGCCGCTGGCTGCGTCCGGGAACCCACCACGGCATCGTCATCACCTCCGGACAGATGAGCACCGGACCTGCGAAGTAGACCGGTATGCCCTTTTCTTGACTAATTCCAGAAAAGGGGCATACTGGGTCCCATGCAACGAATGGACGGGCACCACTTCGACCCCACGGAACAACTGCGTTCCGCGGGCCTGCGGGTGACGGCTCCGCGAGTTGCCGTGCTGGGAACGGTTGCCGAGCATCCTCATTCGGATGCCGACCACATCGCCGCCCGAGTGCGGGAGACTCTCGGATCCGTGTCCACCCAGGCTGTATACGACGTTCTGAAGGCGTGTGTGGGTGCCGGACTGCTCCGGCGAATCGAACCTGCCGGATCGGCGGCCCGGTACGAGACGCGCATCGGCGACAACCACCACCACCTCGTCTGCAGGAACTGCGGTTCGGTGGTCGACATCGACTGCGTCGTCGGCGCGGCGCCGTGCCTGACCCCATCCGACGACCACGGTTTCGTCGTCGACGAAGCCGAAGTCACCTTCTGGGGCCTGTGCGCGAACTGCCGCTAGCCGTTCCCTGCACCCCCGCTCATCTTTCATCGCTTCACCAGCACGGACTCGCTTCTCGCGGCCCGTGCCGATCACGCACACCCGAAATCCGGGCATGCAATTCGGAGGACACTGATATGTCGAACACCCGGTTCACCACCAACGACGTCGGTATTCCCGTCGCCAGCGACAACGAATCGCTCACCGCGGGAACCCAAGGGCCGATTCTCCTGCACGATCACTACCTGATCGAAAAGCTCGCACACTTCAACCGTGAGCGGGTGCCGGAGCGTGTCGTGCACGCCAAGGGCGGCGGAGCATTCGGCGAACTGGTGGTCACGGAAGACGTTTCCGCGTACACCAAGGCAGCACTCTTCCAGCCGGGTGCGAAAACCGAGTCGCTCGTGCGCTTTTCCACGGTTGCGGGCGAGCAGGGCAGTCCCGACACCTGGCGTGACCCCCGCGGTTTCGCCGTGAAGTTCTACACCGAAGACGGCAACTACGACATCGTCGGTAACAACACCCCGGTCTTCTTCATCAAGGATCCGATCAAGTTCCCGGACTTCATCCACTCCCAGAAGCGGTTGCGGGGCTCGGGTCTCCGCGACCACACGATGCAGTGGGACTTCTGGACCCTGCGCCCGGAGTCGGCACATCAGGTGACCTGGCTCATGGGCGACCGCGGCATCCCGCGTTCGTGGCGGAACATGGACGGTTTCGGTTCGCACACGTACCAGTGGATCAACGCCGACGGTGAGCGGTTCTGGGTGAAGTACCACTTCAAGACCGATCAGGGCATCGAGTTCCTGACCCAGGCGGAAGCCGACACCCTTGCCGGCACCGATCCGGACTTCCACCGGGCCGACCTGTACAACGCGATCGAGCGGGGCGACTTCCCCAGCTGGACGCTGCACGTGCAGATCATGCCGGTCGCCGAGGCGGAGACCTACCGTTTCAACCCGTTCGATGTCACCAAGGTCTGGTCGCAGAAGGACTACCCGCTCGTCAAGGTCGGCACCTGGACCTTGAACCGCAACCCGCGCAATTTCTTTGCCGAAATCGAGCAGGCGGCGTTCGCGCCCTCGAACGTCGTTCCCGGAATCGGGTTGTCGCCCGACAAGATGCTGCTCGGCCGCGTGTTCTCCTATGCCGATGCGCATCGCTACCGGATCGGCGCCAACCACGCCCAGCTTCCGGTGAATGCACCGAAGAACACCGTCGACTCCTACTCGCAGGACGGCACCATGACGTACCGGTTCAACGACCCGGACACGCCGGTGTACGCGCCGAACAGTTTCGGTGGGCCGCACGCCGATCCCGAGCGTGCCGGCGACGACGGGCTGTGGACGTTCGGTACCGAAGCGGTGCGCGCCGGATACATCGAACACCCGGAAGACGGAGACTTCGTTCAGGCCGGCATCCTCGTCCGCGAGGTTCTCGACGACGAGGCGCGCGACCGGCTGGCGAACAACATCATCGGCCACGTGCTGGGCGGGACCTCGGAGGCACTCTACGAGCGCATCTTCGAATACTGGCGCAACGTCGACGCGGAACTCGGCAAGAAGGTCGAGGAAGGCGTGCGCGCGGGAGCGTAAGCGCTCCTCGTCTGCCTTTCGGCGCATTCGAACATCCGTGTGACGGGTGGGTCGGGTGTGATTGCTAGGTTGATAGTCCGGCCCCGGTGGCACGTCCCCCCGGGCCGGACTCGATTCCGTGCGTCGAAAGGTGTTGTGCGAGATGGTGATGGGCCCAACCCATGCAGTGTCAGGGGCGCTCGTCGGCCTCATCGTCGCCGATGTGCTTCCCCGCGAATGGGGCGGGCCGACCTCGACGGCCGAGGCCTTCGCGTTCGCGGCCGTCTGTTCCGGCGCAGCACTGTTACCCGACCTCGACACGGCGCAATCGACCGTGTCGCGTTCGTTCGGCCCGATCAGTCAGGTCGCGGCGCGAGGGATCGACAAGGTGTCGCTGGGGTACTACTCGATCACCAAGGGCCGGCGCGACGGAAAGCGTCGTGGGGGCCACCGCACGATGACCCACACCGCGCTGTTCGCTGCTCTGCTCGGTACGGGGGTGTCCCTGCTCGTCGCGCGATTCGACCGGGCAGCAGTCATCGCGGTCCTCTTTGTGACCCTGGGCCTGGCATTGCGGGGGTTGTTCGGTAACTGGGCAAAGAAGAACGGATGGTTCACCGTCACGGCTGTCGCGGCGGTGCTGTCGATCCTCACGTGGCGATGGTTCCCGGGGGAGGTGGGGTCGACCGGGCTCGGTGTCGCGGTGGCGCTGGGATGCGTGACGCACTGTATCGGCGACGCCATCACGAAGGAGGGGATTCCCTTCCTCGCGCCGTTCGTTCCGTGGGGAGGTTCCCGCTGGTGGGAGATCAAACTCCCGAAGATGATCGCGATCAGGGCCGGAGGGCCGTTCGAAATGGGGATCCTCGGGCCCGCACTGACCCTCGCGACCGTGGCCTTTGCCGTGTGGTCCATCGACGGTGCTCCCGAGTACATCATGGAAACCCTCGAGGCTTCCGGTCTCGCGTTCTAGCCCCGCGTTCTGACGAGGTAGCGCCGCCTCGAATCCGGGCGGGTCCGAACCCGGGGACTGTCGGTTGGCCGGGCTATGGCCTAAAAAGAGAACTTGTTCTATTTTTAGGCCATAGCCCGGCTCGTCCCGACAGAACGGAGCTCGCCACCGTGAGCATTCGCGCCTCCGGCCCCATCCTCAGTCGCCGTGGACTTCTCGGTGCCGCGGCCGGCGCCGCGCTCGTGATGGGGACAGGGTGGAGCCACGCGGGTGCTGTGCCGCTCGGCGATCCGGCCGCGACCATCGCGGCGCCCCCGAACTTCCCCGCGGACATTCCGCTCGCGCAGCAGCGATTCGTCAACTGGGCGAAGACGATCGAATTCGACGCAGTGTGGACCGCGACTGCCCGTGACGCCCAGGACATCGTGCGGCTGGCCGACTGGGCGCGGATCCACGGCTTCCGGATTCGGCCGCGGGGCTCCATGCACAGCTGGAGCCCCCTCACCCTCGAAGCCGGGCAGAACGTCGAGAAGGTCGTCCTGGTGGACACCATGTCGCAACTGAATTCTGTATCGGTCGATCCCACCGGCTATCCGGCGACGGTCACCGCCGACGCCGGCGCGAGCATCGAAGCCATCCTGAGCGCCCTCCAACGAGAGGGGCTCGGCTGGGCGAATTCCCCGGCCATCGGGGACATCTCGATCGCCGGTGCCCTGTCGATCGGAGCACACGGCTCCACGTACCCCGCCGCCGGTGAGACGGTCGTTCCCGGCCAGTCGTTCGGGTCGCTGTCGAACCTCGTGCTCGCCCTCACCGCCGTCGTATGGAACGACGCCGCGGGGTCTTACGAACTGCGCGAGTTCCGTCGCTCCGACGCCGAAATCACGCCCCTGCTCGCGCACCTCGGACGAACCTTCGTCACCTCGGTCACGTTGCAGGCCGGCGCGAACTACCGCGTGCGCTGCCAGAGTTCCACCAACGTGCCGTGGCGCGAACTCTTCGCCCCGCCCGGTGCGCCGGGCCGCACGTTCGAAAGCTACGTCGAACAACACGGACGCGTCGAAGCGATCTGGTTTCCCTTCACGGAGACGCCGTGGCTCAAGACCTGGTCGGTCAGTCCGGAGAAACCGGCAGAATCGCGTGAGGTCTTCGGCCCCTATCCTTACGTGTTCTCCGACTCCATCCCCGAACCGGTGACCGATGCGCTCGCTCAGGTGGCGAGCGGCAACCAGGCCATCACCCCCGCGTTCGGTGCCTCTCAGTTCGGCGCGGTCGCAGCGGGACTCGTGGCCACCGACACCAGCGATCTGTGGGGATGGTCGAAAGACCTGATGTTCTACCTTCGGGCCACCACGTTGCGGGTCGTCGCCGGTGGAGGCGTGGTGGTGACCCGGCGCGAGAACATCGCGCAAGTCATCCACGAATTCACGACGTGGCTGCACGAGCGGATGACGTACTACGCGTCGCTCGGGCAGTATCCGGTCAACATGCCGTTCGAGGTCCGGTTGTGCCGCATCGACGACCAATCCGAGGTCCTCACCGATTCGGCAGGCGCTCCCAATCTTTCACCGGTACGTCCCCGGCCCGACCGTCCGGACTGGGACACCGCGATCTGGATGAACGTCGTGTCGATTCCGGGCACCGCGGGACTGTCCGCCTTCTTCCGCGAGATGGAACAGTGGATGGCCGACCGCTACTCGGGCGACTACGCGACCTTCCGATCCGAATGGTCGAAGGGGTGGGCCTTCGACAACGAGGGCGGGTACCGCGACGCCGGTTTCCTCGGCGGCACCATCCCCGCGATGTATCGCGAGGGCTTGTCGTCCGACGAGGGCTGGGACGCCGCCCTGGCGGCGTTCGACCGCAACGACCCCCATCGCGTGTTCAGCAACGACTTCCTCGACCGTCTGCTGCCCTGACCTCACCCGGGGTGCGAAATCCGGCAGTGCGAGCTCGAGAACATAGGGATAACGCCCGTAGGCGCCGCCGCCGGGCACGAAAACCGCGTCCGCGCGGCGCTCCGGGTGCAGGCCCATGATCTTGACCTGCGGCGAGACGTAGACGGGCACTCCTGCGGAGACCAACACGGCGAGGGTGCTGCTCGCTTTTCCCCGAACTGGGAACCGTATCCGCGCCAGACTCGGCGACTCCGTTCCTGCCCGTCTGCCAGCGGCGCCACGCCAACGTGCCCCACCCAGATTACAGGATTCTGGTCCTAAAACAGCCATTAAAAGAGACTTCTAGACTGTTATTCCCGGGTGGGGCGGCCGGAGGAAGCTTCGTTTGCTTCCCTGCGCTGTGCAGTCAGCGTGGGACGTTTGCAGCAGCTGGACGGGGGATCACTCCACGTCTGCTCCCTCGTCGGGGGTCACCAGTTCGGCTTGATGGGGTGCGGCCGGCACCCACACACGGAGCGGCTGCACCACGTCGCGATAGAACGCCTCGGCAGACGAGGTGACGCTGTTGATGAACCCTGCAGCTGTTCCCGACCGACGGCTACCCATCGGAAACGACTGCTCGAGTGTGAAGGAGACAATTTCGCCGGTGCGGCCCTCGATGAGAGTCTTCGCATTCGTCCGAATCGTATCCAGATGCTCGCATGCTTCGTTGCCTCGCTCAGCGAAAACCGCTTCGACCCGAACGTTCCCAGGCGCGTCTTTGATCTGTTTGACCAGCCATGACACGCGTCGTGTCGAAGTTCCTTCATCCGGAGCGGCGACACTTATCCGGCATTGAATCTTGTTGGTCCGAATATCCGCCAGTACCACGAGGTCACCCGCTGTCTCCGGTATCCGCAAGACCGCCTCGAAAGTTCCGTCAGTGGCGAGGCGGTCGGCAAGGTAGGAATTGCGCGCATCCGGATCGTTGCTGAAACGTCGCGGCAGAATGTGCTTGACCGTTACTCCGAGTTCGGCCGTGAATCGGAGCGCGAGATGGCGCGCGAGCGCCACCCAGGTGCCGGAGACTATTCGGGCTTTGGAGTCACCTGCCCGCAGGGTTCCAGCGGCGACGGCATCGCGTACGGCGACCCAGTGCCGTCCCATATCTACGAACTCGGCGGCGCCGCTGCGGGGGTGGTCGAGGTAACGGAGGAATTCACGCAAGATCCAGTCCTGCAGCGGGTTCTCGATACTCCCGTGGGAGAGAAGCATTCGAGCCTCGTGAGCAACCTCGGACCAAGACAGGTGTCGCAGCGCAACCTTGGCGAGTTTGCGTCGATCGACCTCGACGGGCAGCTCTCCTGCGCTGGCGGGAATGTCGTTCGACAGGCTGATCACCACGTCGTACTTCTTTCGCCGAGCGACATCGAGATAGTTCTCGAGTTGCTCTCGCTTGAGCTTGCCGCTCCCGGTCTTGACTTCCAGGAGCCCGGTCCACAGGCGAGAACCTCGGGACACCTTGAGTACAGCGTCGGGGATGACTCGGGATTCGCCGCGCTCGTAGGGAACTTCGAGGTACCCCTCGAACGCTCCGGCGGGCGCACCTACGCGAGAACAGATAGCGCGTGCAAACACAGGCACCGCCTGCATGGTGGCGACGAGCGCAGATGTTGCGCGACGTTCCTGTTCTTCCCCTGCCCCGATACCCGCCACGGAGAACAACCGTGCAGGTTGCCAACTCTCCTGCTCGGCGAGGGTGAATTCGATCGGTTTGGTCCGCTTGGCGACGCGTTTGGAGGTGCGCACCCCCGAGTCGGAAGTTTTGCGGGCACGGCCTTCTTCGAGTGTGGCGACCTCGACGACGACGACGGCTGCGGTCGAGTCGGCGGACGTCTCGGTGGGGTGGGATTCCTCGTTCGCGTCGGGTGTGGCTGCGTCAGCGGTGTCCGGCTCCTCGTCGACGTCGACACCGAAGTCCTGCGCGAGGCCGGTGAGTCCTGAGTCCCAGCCTTGGCCTACAGCCCGTACTTTCCATTCGTTGTTTCTGCGGTACACCTCTCCGAACAAAAAAGCCGATTCTGTATTCGCCTCCGCGGTGACATACTCCGCGAGCGCATGACCCGCACCGTCGACAACCCGAAGGGTCAGCTTGCCGAGGTCGCCGAACGTGCCAGTGTGGACGCTTCCGGCCAGCGCGATTCGTTGTACGTCGGTGGGTACAGTCGTCAAGTCGATCGCTATCCGGGCCTGTGCGCCGCTTTCGGTGGAACTTGTGCCCAGAAATCGGACGGATCCGTCCGAAGATTCCGTCTGGTTGTAGAAGACGAAATCCGCGTCCGACCGGACCTTTCCCTCCGCGGTAAGGAGGAGCGCTGATGCGTCCACCTCTATTTCCGATTCGGTCCACCCGATAACCACGTCGATTTGAGACAGGTCTCCGGGCAGGGGGATGTTTTGTCCTTTGGACAGAACAGGGAATGTCACTTTCGGTCCTTTTCCTCGCGCCGAGTGGGACCACCCGGATTTGCTCACTCGCGCTTAGATCGAAAACGAGCCCCGAAGTGTTTCACCCTCACGTGGGGGACACCACTGCGTCCGGAGAGGTGCGGCGGAATGCAATCAGGGCACCTTCTCCGTGAAGAGAAGATGCCCTGATGAGTCCTTCTACGAGTCGGGGTGGCGGGATTCGAACCCACGACCTCTTCGTCCCGAACGAAGCGCGCTACCAAGCTGCGCCACACCCCGTGATGAACCTCGGCTAGCTTACATCACGACTCGGGCGAAGGTTAAATCTGCTGGTCAGCGGTGAGATCGTGCGCTTTCGGCCGCGCTGTCGAGATCCCGGTGCCGGGTCTCGCGCGGAGCCGGGACGAGCGTCAGCAGCGTGGCCTCCGGACGGCAGAAGAACCGTGCGGGGACGAACGGCGACGTGCCGAGGCCGGCGGACACGTGAAGCTGCATATGCGAGCCCCACCGGGACGGGCCCTTCACCCGCGACCGGTCGATACCGCAGTTGGTGACCAGCGCGCCGACGAACGGGAGGCACAGCTGACCGCCGTGGGTGTGACCGGCGAGCACCAGGTCGTAGTTGTCGGCCGCGAAGCGATCCAGCACGCGCGGCTCGGGGGAATGCGTCAAACCGAGGCGAAGGTCGGCGGACGGATCTGCCGGGCCGGCGATCGTCTCGTACCGGTCGCGCTCGAGGTGCGGGTCGTCGACTCCGGCGACGGCGATACGAACGCCGCCCACCTCGATGTCGCGACGCACATGCGTCATGTCGTGCCAGCCGCGGTGGGGGGACGCGGCCCGCCGATCGCCCCCCGGCCGCGGCGCGCCGTAGACGCGGTCGTGGTTCTTGTCGAAGTAGGCGAACGGGTTCTTCGGGACCGGCCCGAAGTAGTCGTTGCTCCCGAACACGAACAGGCCGGGACGTGCGAGGAGACCGCCGAGCGCCTGAACCACGGCCGGCACCGACCGCGGGTGGGACAGGTTGTCCCCGGTGTCGACCACCAGGTCGGGCTCGAGCGAGTCGAGTTCGCGCAACCAGTTCTGCTTGAGACGCTGGTTGGGCATCATGTGCAGGTCGCTGATCTGGAGAACGCGGAGGGTCGATGCGCCCGGTGCAAGCACCGGGACCGTCACCTCTCGCAAAGTGAAGGCGTTGCGTTCGATCAGAGTCGCGTAGCCGAGGCCGAGGGCAGAAGCTCCGGCGGCGCCGACTGCGACGCGGCGAAGAGCAGAAACATCAGGCACTCGTCCAGGGTACCGCCGCGATCGGTCCGCGCGCCGTGTTCGTGGTCTCGGGCGTAGCGTTTCCTCCATGACCGACACCACTCCCTCGCTCAAATCCACACTGCGCGCGGACCTCACCGCGGCAATGAAGGACAAGGACAAGCTGCGCACGGCGACGATCCGCATGATGCTGTCCGCGATCCAGACCGAAGAGGTGGCGGGTAAGGAAGCTCGCGAACTCTCCGACGAGGACATCCTCAAAGTTCTGGCGCGCGAATCCAAAAAGCGCGGCGAAGCAGCCGAGGTGTACACGGAGAACGGCCGCGGTGAACTCGCCGCCAAAGAGCATGCCGAGGGCCGGATCATCGACGAATACCTCCCGACGCCGTTGACCGACGCGGAACTCGTCGACGTCGTCGACACCGCGATCGGGCAGGTCGCCGAGGAGATCGGTGAGCGTCCCGGGCCCAAGAACATGGGGCAGGTCATGAAGGCTGCGACGGCGATCGCCGCGGGGAAGGCAGACGGCAAACGGCTCTCGGCGGCGGTCCGTTCGCGGCTGTAGTTTTCGCCCACTCCACCGAAGAGAATCAGGGCGCGACCTCGTGGAGGTCGCGCCCTGATCTATCGGGACCGGTCAGTTGTCGGGTCTGCTCGGAGTGGTGGTCGTCGACGAATCTTCGTCCGGCGGCGGCGACGATTCGGATTGCTCCGGTTCCCGGCCCGGAATAGGCGCCGGAGTGGAACGGCTGGTGGTGTCGGGCACCTCCCGGCCGTCGGGCCGGGCGGGGGTGGCACTGGCCGACGGCACGGCGCGCACCGAGCCGTCACTGACGAAGATCGTCACCGTGCTGCCCGGGACGGCCGAACCCGAGGGGGAACTGCTCGTCACGGTGCCGGCGCGCTGCTCGGCTTTCACCGTCGCCTCCGTCACCGAGAATCCGGCGTCCTGAAGCTGCTGCGTGGCGCGCTCACGAGGGAGCCCCGCCACGTCGGGCACCTGGGCGTTGCCGGCACCGCGCACGTAACGCGGGTCTACCGGCGGAAGTTCGATCGAGCCGAATCGTGTCGCCACCGGCAGCATCGCGGAGAACCAGGTTCGCGCCGGCTCGGTGCCGCCGAAGAGGTTGCCGTCGTAGCAGGGCCGGACGGGACCGGAGCAGATCTGGCCGGGCGTGGGGGAGTCACCGTAGGTGTAGACGACGCCCGCGTACCGGTTGGTGAAGCCGAGGAATGCGGACGACATGTGGGACTCGGTGGTACCTGTCTTGGCCGAGACGGGCAGGTTCCATCCCACGGATCCGGCGGCACCCGCTGCCGTGCCACCGCCCGAGGTGTCCTTGCTCAGTGCGTTGGCGAGGGTATCCGCCAGGCCGGGCTCGACGACCTGCTCGCAGGCCTCCTGGGTGATCGGAACAGGCTTGCCCTCGCGGTCGAACACGCCCTCGATAGGCGACGGGGGGCACCACTTGCCGTGCGACGCGAGAGTTGCCGCGACATTCGACAGTTCGAGTGGATTGACCCAGGTCGGCCCGAGTGTGTACGACCCGAGGTGCTGATCCTTCTGCATGTCCGACATCGACTGGTCGCCGAATCCGGACGTGCGGGGCTGCAGGTACGAGCGCAGGCCCAGTCGCACGGAGATGTCGACGACGGACTCGACACCGGTGGCCTCGATCAGCTTCACGAACGCGGTGTTCGGTGACTGGGCGAGCGCATCGCTCACCGACAGGCTCGCCGGGTAGGGGGCGGCGTTCTCGACGCAGTAGTAGTTCGGCGGGCAACCGCGGGCACCACCGTCGCCGAGTCCGCGAGCGTTGTACCGGTTGGGGACGTCGAGTACTGCCGACGTGCCGAGGCCCCGCTCCATCGCCGCGGCGACGGTGAAGACCTTGAAAATCGACCCGGCACCGTGACCGGTGAGCGAGTACGGCTGCGGCTGGACGGTTTCCTTGTTGTCGCCGTTGAGGCCGTACGTGCGGCTCGAGCCCATCGCGAGGACCTTGTGCGTGTCCTGGCCGGGTTCGATCACATTCATCACGGAGGCGACGTCATCGACGGTGGGGCTGGTGAACTTGTCGAGCGACGATTTCACCGACGACTGGACCTCGGGGTCGAGCGTGGTGCGGATGACGTATCCGCCCTTGTCGATCTGCTCGCGCGAGATCCCGGCGTTCTCGAGGTACTGCAGCGCGTATTCGCAGAAGAAGCCACGATCACCTGCGGAGATGCAGCCGCGAGGCAGCGTGTTGGGTTCGGGGAGGACACCGAGGGGGAGTTGCTTGGCTTCGCGGATCTCCGCGGCACGCTCGGGAATGTTCTCGATCATGGTGTCGAGAACGATGTTGCGACGCTCGAGGACGCCCTCGGAGTTGGTGTAGGGGTTCAGTGCGGAACTGGACTGCACCATGCCGGCGAGCATCGCGGACTGCGGGATGTTCAGGTCCTTGGCGTCGATGCCGAAGTACGTCTGCGCAGCGTCCTGGATTCCGAAGGAACCGTTGCCGAACGGCACCAGGTTGAGATACCGGGTGAGGATCTCGTCCTTGGTCAGCTTCTCGTCGAGTGTGAGCGCCATCCGGATCTCACGGATCTTACGAGCCGGAGTGGTTTCGATGGCGGCACGGCGCTCGGCGTCGGTCTTGGCGACGACGTGCAGCATGTAGTTCTTCACGTACTGCTGGTCGATCGTCGACGCGCCCTGCTCGACCTGACCGCTCGTGGTGTTGGTGAGGAACGCGCGCATCGTGCCCTGCCAGTCGACACCCCGATGCTCCGGGAAGCGCTTGTCCTCGATCGAGACGATCGCAAGTTTCATCTCGTTGGAGATCTGGTCGCTGGGCACCTCGAACCTGCGCTGCTCGTACAGCCAGGCGATGGGGTTGCCCGCGTTGTCCACCATCGTGGTCACCGCGGGGACGACACCCTCCACGAGTTCGGCAGAACTGTTGTCCACGGTGTCGGCGGCGCGGTTGGAGACGTACCCGAAACCCCCTGCGGCCGGGAACAGCATCCCTGCCACGAGAACGCCGCCGAGGGCGGTACAACCAACAAGCTTCGCCACCGTGCTTCGGATCGACACGAAGTACACAGTACGGGCAGCCGTCCTCCGCGGTCGTATTGAGGGCGGCGGCATGCCGCGCGACGTGCAGCTATGCACGTACGTACCAGAAAAGGTTTTCCTCGCCTTGCGCCCGGGCGTCAGGTTACCTAGATTGAGACATCAGTGTGATGCAGGTAACACCTTGACAGGGGAGATTGCGTTATAGGGGAAGCGCTACGGCGCGACTCCTACGCAATATCGGACACCGCGTAGCGGTGTTCGGAGAGTAGAGGGGCAACTGAATGCACATGACCACCCCGACGGCCCGGCTCGACGTCGACCAAGCGGAAGCACGCATTGCCTGGGTTTCCCGGGCACGGTGCCGCGAAGTCGATCCCGATGAACTGTTCGTGCGAGGCGCTGCACAGCGCAAAGCCGCGGTCATCTGCCGACATTGCCCTGTGATGCTCCAGTGCGGCGCTGACGCACTCGACAATCGAGTGGAGTTCGGTGTCTGGGGAGGCATGACCGAGCGCCAGCGCCGAGCACTTCTCAAGCAGCACCCCGAGGTCGAATCCTGGGCAGACTTCTTCGCAGCGCAGCGTCACCACCAGAACGCGGTCTGACACCGCCCACCCGCAGAGGTTCAGGCCTCGCGGGTGAGCTGGTCGGCCACGGCCCTCAGCGCCTCGAGGTCCGACACCTCGAACGGCAACGAGGGCACGCCCACCACGGGCACGCGCGGGTTCGCGGCGGTGAAACTCCGCAGCAGACGTAGTTCCCGCTTGGCTGTGACTGCGCGGTGCGCGTGGATACGCAGGACGGCTTCGGCAGCCTCCGCGTCGTCACCGCCCCGCTCGGCAAGTGCGTCGGCCGCGGTCAGCGCATGGTCCGGGGGCATCTTCGACAGGGTCGGATGCGTTCGGTTGAGCACCAGGCCCGCGAGCGGCATCCGGTCCTCACCGAGCCGCTCGACGAAGTAGGAGGCCTCTCGGAGCGCGTCCGGTTCTGCGGACGCCACCACCATGAAGTGGGTGCCGGGCTGCTGGAGCAGCTGATAGGTCCGGTTGGCGCGCTCGCGGAACCCTCCGAACATGGAATCGAGCGACTGCACGAACGCGGACGCGTCCGACAGCATCTGGCTGCCCACGATCGTCGACACGGCCTTGAGAGCGATGCCCATCGCTCCGGTGACCAGACGCCCGATGCCCCGGCCGGGAGCGGTGAAGATCCGGATCATCCGGCCGTCGAGGAACGCGCCGAGCCGTTGCGGAGCGTCGAGGAAGTCCAGCGCATTCCGGGACGGCGGTGTGTCGACGACGATCAGATCCCACTCGTCGCTCTGCGCGAGCTGTCCGAGCTTCTCCATCGCCATGTACTCCTGCGTACCGGAGAACGACGACGCGACGGTCTGATAGAAGGGATTGTCCAGAATCTGCTGGGCTTTGTCGGGCGTGGAATGCTCGAGGACCATGTCGTCGAACGTGCGACGCATGTTGAGCATCATCGCGTGCAATTCGCCGGTGGATCCGGCCGGGAGTTCCACCTTCTGCGGCGAATTGTCGAGACTCTGCACCCCGAGGGCCTGCGCGAGCCGACGCGCCGGGTCGATCGTCAGGACCACCACGCTGCGGCCCTTCTCGGCAGCGCGCAACGCCAGCGCGGCAGCAGTGGTCGTTTTCCCGACGCCTCCCGATCCGCAGCACACGATCACCCGCGACGACGGATCGGCCAGGATTCCGCCGACATCGAGCGGAGTGGCGACGCGGGCCTTCCCGGTCATCGGACGCCCTGCTCGGTCAGTGCCTGGGCAAGCTCGTACAAGCCGCCGAGGTCGATGCCGTCGGCCATGGAGGGCAAGGACATGCGCGCCACCTTCACGTCGTCGAGTTGAGCGGCGCTGACCTGCTGTGCCTGCAAGGTTGCAGCGTGCTCGATGGCTTCGGTGAGCAGCCCGGCAAAATCGTCGTCGGAGAGCTTCACCCCGACCCGGCCGAACGCGGCGCGGATCGATTCTCCGGGTACCCGCCCGCCGGCAAATTCATCGACGAGATTTTCGGGCAGATGTTCGGGCGCGGTGCGGTTGACGATCACGGTGCCCAGGCGCAGATCTGCTGCCTGCAATTCCTCGACCGCGTCCGCGGTTTCCTGAACGGGTAGCGCTTCGAGCAGAGTGACAAGGTGCACGACCGTCTCGTCGGAGTGCAGCAACCGCACCACGCCTTCGCTCTGCGACCGGATCGGGCCGGACTTCGCGAGGTCCGCCATGGCCTTGGTGACGTCCAGGAAACTGCTGATTCGTCCCGTGGGCGGCGCGTCGACCACCACCGCGTCGTATACGCGGCGTCCCGACGCGTCGGTGCGCACCACGGTTTCCTTGATCTTGCCGGTGAGAATCACGTCACGCAGACCCGGTGCGAGGGTGGTCGCGAACTCGACGGCACCGATCCGCCTCATCGCACGGCCCGCGAACCCCAGGTTGTAGAACATGTCGAGGTATTCGAGGAACGCCGCCTCGATGTCGATGGCGAGCGCGGAGACGACTCCGCCGCCCTCGGCGGAGGCGATCTTCGTCTCTACCGGCGGTAACGGCGGAACGTCGAACAACTGCGCGATTCCCTGCCGGCCTTCCGTCTCGACGAGCAGGACCTTGCGGCCGCCCGCGGCGAGCGCGAGCGCGAGCGCTCCCGCGACCGTCGATTTGCCGGTACCGCCCTTGCCGGACACGAAGTGCAGTCGCGCCTGTGCGGCGCCGGCCGGCCACTCGCCGGAATGAGATGTCGGTGTTGCCACGACCACGAGCCTATAAGTCGTGCGCTCGTTAAGGCGGCGGATAGGGTCATGACATGAGTGAAACGACTACGTGGGAGTACGCGACCGTGCCCCTGCTCACACACGCGACCAAGCAGATTCTCGATACCTGGGGTTCCGACGGGTGGGAACTCGTCACCGTCCTGCAGGGACCCACCGGCGAACAGCACGTTGCCTACCTCAAGCGTCCGAAGGGCTGACGCGGTGGCACAACAGTGGTCCGCACGCCTCGCCGAGTTGGGGCTCAGCTTGCCGCCGATCGCCAAGCCGGTGGCGGCGTATGTGCCCGCCGTCCGTTCCGGTGACATCGTCTACACCTCGGGCCAGCTGCCGCTCGTCGACGGCACCCTCACCCACACCGGCAAGGTCGGCGCCGAGGTCTCGCCCGAGGACGCGAAGCAGGCGGCACGTACCGCCGCGCTCAACGCGCTGGCGGCAATCGATGGACTCGTCGGCCTGGACAACATCGCCAGCATCGTGAAGGTGGTGGGATTCGTGGCCTCGGCCGAGGGTTTCACCGGCCAGCCCGGCGTGATCAACGGCGCGTCGGAATTCCTCGGTGAGGTGTTCGGTGCCGTCGGTGCGCACGCCCGCTCCGCCGTGGGCGTCGCGGAACTGCCGCTCGGGGCTCCCGTCGAGGTCGAACTCATCGTCGAGGTGCGCTGACCTACGGCGGTGACCCGATCTACGGGGGTCGTGGCCCGGGACATCGATCCGCGGCCCTCGTAGAGTGGGATCGACCACGACGTCCCTGTCAGGAAAGGCAAGAACATGGCGCTGGTCCACCCCGCGTACGGCCGGCTGCGGCAGATCACGGAGAACGCTGCCGTGGTCCTGGCAGAGAACCCCTCGGTCATGTCCTTGGAGGGCACCAACACGTGGATCCTCCGTGCGCCCGGGGCAGACGAGTGCGTCGTGGTGGATCCGGGCCCGCTCGACGAAGCGCATCTCGCGCGCGTCGCGCAGGTTCCTGTCGCCGCGACACTCATCAGTCACCGGCACTTCGACCACACCGAAGGTGCGGGCCGGTTCGCCGAACTCGCCAACTGCCCCGTGCATGCGTCGTCGGCCGATCACCGGCACGGCGGCGGAAACGAACTTTCCGACGGTGACGTCGTCGAAGCCGCCGGGCTTCGCATTCGCGTACTCGCGACACCGGGCCATACCGCGGATTCGCTGTCCTTCGTCGTGGAGGACGACAACAGTGTCCTGACCGCGGACACCATCCTCGGACGCGGCACCACGGTGCTCGACGACACCGACGGCGATCTCGGCGACTATCTCCGCTCGCTGCGTGCACTGATCGGCTTGGGGCCGGGTTACACGGTGTTGCCCGGGCACGGCCCCGAACTGGACGACCTGGAGACGATCGCGCGGGACTACCTCGCCCATCGCGAGCAGCGCCTCGAACAGGTGCGTGCCGCGGTGCGCACCCTCGGTGAGGACGCGACAGCGCGCCTCGTCGTCGAGCACGTGTATGCGGATGTCGACCGGTCGTTGTGGGACGCGGCGGAGAAGTCGGTGAACGTGCAACTCGAATACCTGAGGAGCTTCGCCTGACGGCGAGACCTCACAACCCGTAAACGAACGAGCCCGGGACGCGTGTCGCGTGCCGGGCTCGCCCGTGTGTCGTGATGCCGCGTGTCAGCGGGCGCGACGCGCCAGACGCTCCGAGTCGGAGATCAGGACGCTCTTGCCTTCGAGGCGCAGCCAGCCGCGGTGCGCGAAGTCGGCGAGAGCCTTGTTCACGGTCTCGCGCGACGCACCGACGAGCTGGGCGATCTCTTCCTGCGTCAGATCGTGCGTGACGCGCAGAGCGCCCGCCTCCTGCGTGCCGAAACGCTGCGCGAGCTGCAGCAGAGCCTTGGCGACGCGACCGGGAACATCGGTGAAGATGAGGTCGGCGAGGCTGTTGTTCGTGCGGCGGAGCCGGCGGGCCAGCACGCGGAGCAGCTGCTCGGCGATCTCGGGGCGCTGGTCGATCCACGCCTTGAGTGCCTCGCGGTCCATGCTCACGGCACGCACCTCGGTGACGGTCGTCGCGGTGGACGTACGGGGGCCCGGGTCGAAGATGGACAACTCGCCGAACATGTCGGACGGGCCCATGATGGTCAGCAGGTTCTCGCGACCGTCGGGCGAACGCCGACCGAGCTTCACCTTGCCGGAGACGATGATGTACAGGCGGTCGCCGGGCTCACCTTCGTTGAAGATGACATGGCCACGGGGAAAATCGACCGGCTGAAGCTCTTTGACCAGCGCCGCAACCGCAGAGGGCTCGACTCCTTGGAAGATGCCTGCTCTGGCCAGGACCTCGTCCACGTGCGCTCCTTTTGGGAAATGAAAAAACGTTGTCTTGCTGCTGTGTCGGCACGTCTACGGGCATCCGACGGAGGTCACCTGTCAGGCGTACGACTCCCCAGTCTACTGTGCCGAGGTCAGGCGTGAGTGACCGACACCACGGATCGGGTGTTTTGCTTCCGAAAACCTTCTCGCAGGCTACCGGCGAGTATGTGGGTCAGCTGGCGCGACGCGTCCCGAGACCGTGATGTGAGGTGCTGCCGTCCGACTCGGTCGACCCCCGGCGCCGACGGCGGTGGAACCGGGCGAGAGCCCCGGGGAAACCTTCGCGAGCGAGCGCGGCGACATCGCCCTGGTCGGCTTGGTCGAGGAATTCCTCGACCTCGTCCTCGCGGACGGAAAGACGACTCAGGCGGGACTCGACACGCTCCATGGCGAGTGCGAACAGCGTCAGCAGCACTGGGAAAAGCACCACAGCGAGAGCTTGCATACCGGGAAGTAAACACGGGTTAGGTCTCAGATGAGACACGGGGGCGGATTGATGCGGAGGGGTTTACGTACAGTGGTCCAGGTGCATGCGACCCCGTCCGAGAGCTCCGATCAGGCTCCCCGTGGTGACTCGGGCGCGGCCCCCCGCTCCGAATCCCGGCTCGCGCTGGTGCGCCGCGCGCGACGGATGAATCGGCGGCTCGCCGAGGCTTTTCCCCATGTGTACTGCGAACTCGATTTCACGACGCCGCTCGAACTGGCGGTCGCGACGATCCTGTCCGCTCAGTGCACGGACGTGCGCGTCAACCAGGTGACTCCCGCGTTGTTCGCCCGGTACCCCGATGCCCGCGCCTACGCCGAAGCGGACCGGACGGAGCTCGAAGAGTTCATCCGATCCACCGGCTTCTTCCGCAACAAGGCGAACGCACTCATCGGTCTGGGCCAGGCTCTGCTCGAGCAGTACGACGGCGAGGTGCCGGCTCGGCTCGACGACCTCGTGAAGCTGCCCGGCATCGGGCGCAAGACCGCGAACGTCATTCTCGGCAACGCCTTCGATGTGCCGGGAATCACCGTCGATACGCACTTCGCTCGGCTCGTCGGACGCTGGAAGTGGACCACGGAAACCGACCCCGTGAAGATCGAGCACGCCGTCGGAACGCTCATCGAACGCAAGGAGTGGACGCTGCTGTCCCACCGGGTGATCTTCCACGGCCGTCGGGTCTGCCACGCGCGCAAACCCGCCTGCGGAGTGTGCGTGCTCGCCAAGGATTGCCCGTCCTACGGGATCGGACCCACCGACCCGCCGACCGCCGCCGCGCTGGTGAAGGGACCGGAGACCGAGCATCTGCTCGAGCTGGCCGGTAGGTGACGCCGGTGCACCCTTCCTCAGCAGGCCGTTGGAGCCTGGCAGCACTGGTCGTCGTGATCGCCTTGATCGTCGCCATCTGGCCGCGCGGCAACGATGACGCACCGGCTCCCTCGGCGACCGGCGCTGCGACCTCGGCCGCACCCGTCGACCGGCGAGCGCAGGACAACCCGCAGGCTCTCGCGCCCCTCCGGGAAACCGCCGCTCTGGATCCCTGCCCGCCGGCAGCGGGAACGCCTGCAGCGGGAGCGTCTGCGGACAGCCCGCTCGCGGGGTTGACGTTCGAATGCGTCGGCGACGGTTCCACGGTGGACCTGGCCGCCGCACTCGCGGGCAAACCGGCTGTGGTGAATCTGTGGGCGTGGTGGTGCGGCCCGTGCGCCGAAGAACTGCCCGTGCTCGAGGAATTCGCCGAACGAGCCGGAGATGCGGTGACCGTGGTGACGGTGCACACCGATCCCAACGAGGCCAATGCGCTGAGCAAGCTGACGGACTACGACGTGCATCTGCCCGGAGTGCAGGACGGCTCCGGACGAGTCCAGGCCGCGGTCGGAGCCCCGGCGGTGCTGCCGGTGACGATCCTGCTGCGAGCCGACGGCTCGGTGGCCAAAGTGCTGCCTCAGCCCTTCCGCTCCGCCGACGAGGTCGCCGCCGTGGTCGACGAATACCTGGGGGTGGCGGTATGACGCCGTACTGGTTGCGGAAGGTCACGACCCTCGAGCCGAAGGACCCGCACGACGACAATCCGATCATCAACCGGCGCGCGCCCTCCGGGCTCCCGGTCCGGCAAGCGGCGGTCCTGGTGTTGTTCGGTGGTTCGCCGACGCCTGACCCGCTCGCCCGTGGCGGCCTGCCGGCCGACGCGGATGTGCTGCTCACCCAGCGTGCGGCGACCCTGCGCCAGCACAGCGGACAGGTCGCGTTTCCCGGTGGCGCCGCCGATCCCGACGACGAGGGTCCCGAACACACCGCTCTGCGCGAAGCGCAGGAGGAAACGGGCCTGGACCCCGCCGGGGTACGTCCGCTCGCTGTGCTCCCCGAACTGTTCATCCCGCCCTCGGGCTTCGACGTGACACCCGTGATCGCGTACTGGGAGCGTCCGAGCCCCGTCGGTGTGGTCAATCCCGCCGAGGCTTCCCGCGTGGTGCGCGTGTCGCTGCACGACTTGCTCGACCCGCGGAACCGCTTCCAGGTACGGCACGCGCTCGGCTATCGCGGACCGGCCTTCCGGGTCGAAGGGATGCTCGTGTGGGGTTTCACCGCAGGAGTGCTCGCAGGCCTGTTCGCCGTCTCCGGATGGGAAATCGAATGGGATCACCACGACATTCGTGACCTCGATGTCGTACTCGCCGAAATGGAGACCGAGGTGGTCGAACCGTGACCGGATCCGGCTGGCTCGACCTGATCATCGTGCTGATCGTCGTCATCGCGGCATCGTCGGGACTGAGGCAGGGCGCGGTTGCGTCGGCCCTCGCGTTCCTGGGTGTACTGCTCGGTGCGATCGCCGGCATTCTCATCGCGCCGCACGTGCTCGTGCACGTCGAAGAGGGGCGAATGCGGATCCTGGCGGGGATCGCGTTGATCGTGGTGCTCGTCGTGATCGGCGAGGTGGCCGGGATGGTGCTCGGCCGGGCTGCCCGCAGTGGCATCCACAGCCCCGGCGTCCGGGCGGTCGACAGCGTCGTGGGCGCGGGTCTGCAGGCCGTCGCCGTGCTCGTCGCCGCCTGGCTTCTCGCCATTCCGCTGACGGCCACCACTCAGCCCGTGGTGTCCGCAGCGGTGCGGGGTTCTCATGTCCTCGGCACCGTCGACGAATTCGCTCCCGAGTGGATGCGGGCGATACCCAACGAATTCTCGGCTCTGCTCGACACGTCCGGGCTACCCGAGGTGATCGGACCGTTCGGCAGGACCCCGATCGCCGAGGTCGCGATCCCCGACGCTTCGTTGCTCGACAGCCCGGTGGCGGCAGATCTCCATCCGAGCGTGCTCCGCATCAACGGACTCGCGCCGAGTTGCCAGAAGGCACTCGAAGGATCCGGCTTCGTCGTGGCGCCGGAACGGGTCATGACGAACGCCCACGTCGTGGCGGGCACTGCCGCCGTGACCGTCGACACCGAACAGGGCGCACTCGACGCCTCCGTGGTGCTGTTCGACCCGGCCGTGGACGTCGCGATCCTGTCGGTGCCCGGGCTCACGGCCCCACCGCTGGCATTCGCCCCCGTGCCCGCGGACTCGGGTGAGAACGCGATCGTCCTCGGCTATCCGGGTGGCGGGCCGTACACGGCGAGCGCCGCACGGGTCCGCGAAACGCTGGATCTGCAGGGACCCGACATCTACCGCAGCGGAACTGTCGAACGAGAGGTCTACACCGTGCGCGGTCTGATCCAGCAGGGCAACTCCGGTGGACCACTCGTCGACGCGCAGGGTCTCGTCCTCGGCATGGTGTTCGGCGCGGCCATCGACGACTCCGATACGGGATTCGTGCTCACGGCCGGGGAGATCAGCCGTCAACTCGCACTGGCCGGGTCGGTGTTCGAACCCGTGGAAACCGGCGTCTGCATCGTCTGACGCCGGCGCCCGGCCCGTGCGGTTGTCCGTCGGAGTCAGAGACCCCGCACGAAGCCGAGTAGTTGCGACGTCACGACGTCGGGCTTCTCCTGATGCGCGTAATGACCCGCGCCGTCGACGAACTTCAGGACGCGTCCGGGCGCGTGACGCTTGCACCGGCGCAGCGTCGCGGCCAGTACGTACGGATCGAGCACGCCGTGCAACTGGAGGACCGGCAGCGAGAGTGTGACGTCCATCGCCTTCATGAAACGTCGCCCGTCGGGCCGCCACTGGCTCCGGAATGCCCACCGCTGGTATTCCAGCGTGCAGTGCGCGACGCCGGGGATACGGATTGCCGAGCGGAGGCGCTCGACGACGTCGGAGAATTCCGGCGTGGCCTGCCACTCCGGCCCCGAGCGCAGGCGCGCGAGCCGTTCGATCTCGCGACTCTCGTCGCGAACCAGCCGACGTTCGGGCCGCCACGGCACCTGATACGACAGGAACGTCGGCAGGAGTGCTTTTCGCTGCGCCTTGTCGCGCAGTGCCCCGTCGCGCAGAGAGATCGGGTGGGGTGAATCGACGACGGCGATGGCACGCACGAGCCGAGGATGCAGAACCGCCGTCGCCCAGCAGACCAGCCCGCCGTCGGCGTGCCCGACGAGGATCGCCTCGCTGTGCCCGAGCGCGCGGACGAGACCCGCGATGTCGTTGGACAGGGTCCAGCCGTCGTATCCGCGCGGGGGCTTGTCCGAATCGCCGTAGCCGCGCAGGTCCACCGACACGGCTCGATAGCCCGACTCGGCGAAGGCGGTGAGCTGGTGACGCCAGGACCACCACAGGTCCGCGAAACCGTGCACGAAGAGTACGAGCGGGGTGTCCGGATCGTGCGGGCCGGTTTCGACCGCGTGGAACCGGATTCCGTTCGCGTGGATGTCACGATGCGTCTACGGCCCGGGATAGCGGGCCGTGGGCGGGGCGGGTGGAGCCACCTCTATATCGCTCGGCGCATCAGCGCGCTGCGTGATGACGACCGGCGGGAGCCTGGTCGTCCTGGTGGTTCGGCAGGACCGACTTCGTCTGCTTGAGCGAGTCGATCGTCTTGCTCGGTGCGCGCACCTTGCGCACGCGCATATAACCGATCAACGCGAGGAGCGCGGTCACCACGACCATGATCAGGAAGACGATGAGGAAGGCGAGCCAGCGCGGAACCCAGACGTCGAGGAGTTCGGCGAGGAAGAAGAAAAAGAAGAAGGAGCTGAAGGTGAGGACGGCGAGCGCCAGGACGAAGAAGAGGCTGCCTTGCAGGCCCTTCTTGACCTCACCGGTCACTTCCGCCTTCGCGAGCTGCACTTCGGCGCGGAAGAGTGTCGACACCTGAGTGGCCACGTCACGGACAAGATCACCGACGCTGGCATCCCGCGGCGTCGGAGCGTCCACCTTCGTCAGCGGAATGCCCGAGATACTCGTCGGCACACCGTCCCCGGGACGGTTCCCGTTCGTCACGCTCACTAGTCGACCCCTTTGGTTGGTTCGTTCTGCTTGCGGTGGGCTCGCCCACGCCGTAACAGTAGCGCCGAACCGAGTATCGACGCGATCAACGAGGTAACCAGGACGGCGGCTTTGGCGATCTCGGCGGCGGCGCCACCGTCGACACCCCCGAGCGAAAGTTCCGCGATGAGCAGGCTGACGGTGAACCCGATCGCGCCGAGCACCGCCAGCGCGAACAGATCTCCCCACATCAGACCGGTCGGGCGGGTCGCGATACCCACCCGGATCGCGAGCCAGGCGCTGCTGAAGATTCCCACCGTTTTGCCGATGAGCAGACCGAGGACGATGGCAAGACCGACCGGGTCGGTGAAGACGTTGCCGATCATCTCCGCGCCGAGAGGCACCCCGGAGGCGAAGAGCGCGAAGACGGGCACGCAGAATCCTGCCGACCAGGGTTGGATCCGGTGCTCGAGACGCTCGGAGGGTGCGTAGTCCTCGCCGGGGTCGGTGCGGACGCGTGTGAGCAGACCCAGAACGACTCCGGCGACCGTCGCGTGGATCCCGGCTTGGTGCATGGCGTACCAGGTGAGCAGCGCGAGCGGCACGTACAGCCATGCCGTGGTGATGCGGCGCTGCTGGGCAACCCAGTACGCCGCGGCGAGGACCACGGTCGCGACCAGCCACATCAACGCGAGTCCCGAGGTGAACAGCACCGCGATCAGCGCGATACCGATCAGGTCGTCGACCACCGCGAGACTGAGCAGGAAGACTCGTGCACTGGTCGGTATGCGAGAACCGGTGAGAGCCAGGACGCCCAGTGCGAAGGCGATGTCGGTCGCGACGGGAATCGCCCAGCCGCGATCCATTCCGGGAGCGCCCCAGCCGACGGTCGCGGCAATGACAGCGGGCAGGACGACGCCTCCGCACGCCGCGATCACCGGCAGCAGGGCTTTCTTGCGGTCTGCGAGTTCGCCGACCACGAGTTCGCGTTTGAGTTCGAGTCCGGCGACGAAGAAGAACACCGCCAGAAGCCCGTCCTTGGCCCACGTGCCCAGCGACAGGTGCAGGTGCAGCGACTCCGGACCGATCTGGAAGTCGCGAAGGGCGGTGTAGGAGTCGCCGAGTGGGGAATTGACCCAGATCAGGGCCAGCGCGGCGGCAAGAAGGAGAAGGGATCCGCCCACGGTTTCGGTACGGAGGAAACGGGCGAGCGAGGTGCTCCAGGCGGGTTGGGACAACGGGCGGCTTTCGGTTCGGCGGATTCCGGTAGGGTCGAGCGCTCGCCGACCAGACTTCCCGGCACACCGTCGAAAATTGTAGACCTGCCGGAGCGCCCGCCCCTGAGTGACCGATCCGGCGCGACCCCAAACCCGCGCTGCCCGGAGACGAGTGGGGCCCCCCCCGGGACACGAAGTCCGGAAGGGGCCGCACCGTCTGTGGAGCTACTTGCCCCGGATCGCGTCGAACACCGCGGGATCGACGAGGGTCGAGGTGTCACCGAGTTCGCGGCCTTCGGCCACGTCGCGCAGCAACCGTCGCATGATCTTGCCGGAACGCGTTTTCGGCAGTTCCGGTACGACCGTGATCTGACGCGGCTTCGCGATCGGGGAGATCTCCACCGCCACGTGCTCGCGGAGTTCCTTGATCAGCGCGTCACCGGTGTTCTCCACGTTCTCCCGCAGAATCACGAAGGCGACGATGCCCTGACCGGTGGTCTCGTCGGCCGCGCCCACGACGGCGGCTTCGGCGACGGTCTGGTGGCTCACCAGGGCCGACTCCACCTCGGAGGTGGAGATGCGGTGGCCGGAGACGTTCATGACGTCGTCGACACGGCCGAGTACCCAGAGGTCCCCGTCCTCGTCGTAGCGCGCACCGTCGCCGGCGAAGTACCAACCCTGGTCTTCGTAGCGTGACCAGTACGTTTCGCGGTACCGCTGCGGATCGCCCCAGATGCCGCGCAACATGGCCGGCCACGGCTGGTCGAGTACCAGGTAGCCGTTCCCGCCGGGACCGAGCGGACGGGCTTCGTCGTCGACGATCTTCGCGGAGATGCCCGGCAGCGGCGCCATCGCCGAGCCCGGCTTGGTCGCGGTGATCCCGGGCAGCGGGGAAATCATGATCGCACCCGTCTCGGTCTGCCACCACGTGTCGACGATCGGAGCCTTGCCCCCGCCGATGACGTCGCGATACCAGCGCCACGCCTCGGGGTTGATCGGCTCGCCGACACTGCCGAGCACGCGGATCGACGAGAGGTCGTGCGCGTCGGGGATCGCCCGTCCCCACTTCATGAAGGTGCGGATCAGCGTGGGGGCGGTGTAGTAGATGCTCACCCCGTACTTCTCGATGATCTCGAAGTGCCGGTGCTGGGTCGGTGAGTTCGGGGTGCCTTCGTAGACGACCTGCGTCACGCCGTTCGACAGCGGTCCGTACACGATGTAGGTGTGTCCGGTGACCCAGCCGATATCGGCGGTGCACCAGTACACGTCCTCGCCCGCTTTGTGGTCGAACACGTTGTGGTGGGTGTACGACGCCTGCGTGAGGTAGCCACCCGACGTGTGGATGATTCCCTTCGGCTTACCCGTGGTGCCGGAGGTGTAGAGGATGAACAGCGGGTGCTCGGCGTCGAACGGCTGCGCCTCGTGCTCGGGCGATGCCTGCTCGACGGTGTCGTGCCACCACAGGTCCCGGCCCTCGGTCCACTCGACGTCGATGCCGGTGCGCCGAACCACGAGAACGTGCTCGATCGACGCGGCACCGGCGGTCGCCTCGTCGGCCGACGCCTTGAGCGGCGCGGCGGCGCCGCGGCGCCACTGACCGTCCACGGTGACCAGAAGCTTCGCCTCGGCATCGTCGATACGTGAGCGGAGCGCCGTCGCGGAGAAACCTGCGAACACCACGGAGTGCGTCAGGCCCAGACGAGCGCAGGCGAGCATCGTGACGATCGCCTCGGGAATCATCGGCATGTAGATGGCGACGCGATCGCCGGCCACCAGGCCCAGTTCCGTGAAGGTGTTCGCGGCGCGGGAGACCTCCGCCAGCAGGTCGTTGTACGTCAGTGCTCGCGTGTCGCCGGGTTCACCTTCGAAATGAATGGCGACGCGGTCACCGTTGCCGGCGAGTACGTGCCGGTCCACGCAGTTGTAGGCGACGTTCAGTTGCCCGCCGACGAACCACTTCGCGAACGGTGCGTCCGACCAGTCCAGCACCTCGGTCCACGGGGAGGCCCACTCGAGTCGTTCGGCCTGGGTCGCCCAGAATCCGAGGCGATCGGCGTCGGCAGCAGCCTGCAACTCCGGACCGGCGTTGGCGGTGGCTGTGAACTCGGCACTCGGAGGCAAGGCCTGCTGTTCGTGGTCCGGAGCTGCGCTCGTCATGATGCGGGGCACCTTTCGGGTCGTCTATCGTCAGGGCTCCTGAGAGCGTAATCATCTGTGACGCGCATCGCACCGTTGCGCCTGTATATGGTCACGCCACAGTCGCCCATCGGTCGGTTTCGAGCGACGGGTGGTCTGCGGCGGGGACGAGTGGTGTGGTGCGGTGCGTACGCCCGGTCCCACCGGCGGTCGCCGGGAACACCGGCGGTACCGTCGGAGACTGTGACCGACCCGCTTGCACCGCTCCTCGACCTCCCCGGCGTGCGCGACGCCGCCGACCGTGCGCGCGACGCGCTCGCGGAGGTCCATCGCCATCGCACGAACCGGCGGGGCTGGGCGAACACCGCAGCCGAGGCGTCGGTGCGCGCGGCGCGAGCCTCTGCCGCAATCGACGGTGGGTCGATGGAGCTGCCGCAGCCCGGTGAAGCCGGTGACCCGATCCTCGCCGGTGCGCTGCGTGTCGCGCAGACGCTCGACGGTGACGCGCTGGGCAACATGGTGTCGACGTGGCGCCGCGCGCCTCTGCAAGCCCTGGCCCGGTTGCATCTGCTCGCGGCGGCGGACCTCCTCGAGGACGCGGGTCAGCTCGGGCGGCCACGTACCGGGAGCGGGGTCGGAGAACGTCTGGACGCGTTGGCGCAACTCGTGACAGGTGGGTCGGACGCACCCGCGCCGGTGCTCGCGGCGATCGTGCACGGCGAACTGCAGGCATTGAAGCCGTTCGGCGTCGCGGACGGCGTGGTCGCACGGGCGGCGTCGCGGCTGGTGTGTGTGGCGACCGGTCTCGACACCCGGAACCTCGGAGTGCCCGAGGTCCACTGGATGCGCCGGCTCGACGCGTATCGCAGCGGGATCGACGGTTTCGCCGGTGGTACCGCCGAGGGCGTCGGCGGGTGGGTGATCTTCTGCTGCGGGTCGCTCGAGGCGGGAGCGCGCGAAGCCACCTCGATCGCCGAGGCGTTCGCGGGCTGATCGGCCCGGCACTCGGGAGATTCGACGGAGGCCGCCGGGCCCGCAGCGACAAGCGCTGGACACAGGAAAAGCGGGTGACGCGTCGATATAGAATCGGCGTACCACCCGCTGACACGGTGAACCGCGTTACCATGCGTGCTGAAATGGGTTGTGTCTCAACGGCCTCGGCGACGGTGCGATTATCTCGGCTCGGCCTCGCAACGGGTGCGGGGTCTTTACCTTCGAAGAGTCACATCTCGCAAGCCCACAACGCTTCTGCCCTTATAGTGGCACCTGCTCCGCGTGGGTACTCGGCTTCCGTGCTGGGAACTCCGGTCGGGAGATCGAATCTTCTCTTCTGATTCGCTCTTGGCCTTCCGTCGTTCCGTAGTTCCTTTCTACCCCCCTTGCGGTGGGGTAGGCAAGCCCCATGCCGGCTTCGCGTCGCATCTGTGCCGTTCGGCGAAATCGTGTTGTGCAGTGCGATATTCGGGTGGCACGGAGGGCCGCGGACGCGGTGTGCGCCATCCGCCGCGGGTCGCCCGGAATCAGTACCGCAGCGAAGCGTGCGACCGGCGCGCGAGACGGCTCGAAACACCGATGATCAGGGCGAGTGCGCCGGCGATCCCACCCGCCATCCAGAGTGCGCGAGGCGACGTCGGAATACGTCTTTTCAACGGCACGGGAAGTGTGAATCGCAGTATCGGCCAATGGTTCTCGGTCGCGACACGTCGCAACGCCCGACCGGGGTTGACGACACGGGGATTGCCGACCGCCAGGAGCATCGGCAGGTCGGTCGCGGAGTCGGAGTAGGCAAAGCTCTGTGCCAGGTCGTACCCGTACCGGTCCGACAGTTCGCGGATCGCGACGGCCTTGGCCTCCCCGAAGCAATAGAACTCGAGTTCACCGGCGTACCGTCCGTCGACGATCCGCATGCGGCTACCGACGCTGTGGGAGGCACCGAGTGCCTGCGCGATCGGCGTGACGACCTCCTCGCCCGAGGCCGACACGATGATCACGTCGTGACCACGCGCCCGGTGATCGGCGATGAGGTCCTTCGCTTCGGCGTAGACGAGGGGAGTGACCACTTCCTGCAGAGTCTCGTCGACGATCGATTTGATCTGCTCGACGTCCCAGCCCTCACACATGTGCGCGATGTGCTCGCGCATCCGCTCGATGCGGTCCTGATCCGCGGCGGACAGCACGTACAGCAACTGGGCGTAACTGCTCTCGAGCACGGCACGGCGGCTGAGCAGTCCTTCGTTGAAGAACGGGCGCGTGAAGGCGAGAACGCTCGACTTCGCGATGACGGTCTTGTCGAGGTCGAAGAAGGCGGCGATGCGGCCACTTCCTGCCGGATGATCCACTGTCGAGATGCCGGTGCTCGTGTTCCCGGACGCGTCAGTCACGAGCACCACAATAGGTGCCCGGAGGCGGACTGTGGGGGTCGCGCGTGGCCCTCGCCACGCCGGTCCGCTCAGTTGCAAACAGCGTGCACGTTCGGTGTACTATCACGATTGCCCGGATCCGTCCGGGTTGTGTTCAGCCCGACCCCCCCGGGGCTGAACACAGACGACCCTCGCCTCCTCCCCCCTGGCGAGGGTCGTCCTCGTTCCGGGGGTTCCCGCCGGCCCTCGCGGCGGCGTTCCCTCCCCGAAAGTCCGCAGGTGACGGGGTTTGTCCACAGGCGTTCCGACGATCCCCAGATTCGGCGTCGCACGCAGTTCTGCGGTCCCGCCGGAGCGTTCACCCCGCACGCTCAGCACATGACCCACGTCCTCGGGCTGACCGACGATACCGCTCTGATCGCGGCGTTGCGCCGCGTCGCTGCGGCCGCCGATCGCGAACTCCACGAAGCCGTCGCGCCGCCGTCCCGCCGTTCCTGGACCGATGCCGCCGTCGTCGTGGTGGACCACGCGTCGGCGCTGGCGTGTGCCGCCGATCTTCCGCGGCGGCCCGGTGTCGTACTCGTGTGTCCGGGAGCCGCCGACCTGCGGGAGTGGCAGGCCGCTGCGGTCGTGGGAGCCGAACACGTCCTCGGGTTGCCCGACAGCGAAGTGGAACTGCTCGCCGTCATCGGTGCGACCGCCGAGCCCGACGCAGCCGGCGGCACGGTGATCGCCGTCGTCGGGGGCTGTGGTGGTGCAGGAGCGTCGACGTTCGCTGCCGCCCTGGCCTGGTCGTCGGCGCGGCGAGACTCCGGCCGCGACGTCCTGCTCGTCGACGCCGATCCCTACGGGTGCGGTATCGACGTGCTCACCGGACTCGAGGAACGGCCCGGCGTGCGATGGTCCGGGCTCACCGTCGAGAGCGGACGCATCTCTGCCCGGGCGCTCCGCGACGCCGTCCCCTCGTGGACTCAGGGGCTCGGGGTCCTGTCCACGGATCGGGATTCCGGCGCGCAACTCACCGCCGGCGCGGCGACGGCGGTCGTGGACGCGGTGCACCGGTCCGGGACGACCGTGATCGCTGACATCGGGCGGGCCTTCGGTCCCGTCGCCGACGCACTCCTGTCCCTCGCAGATCTCACGGCGGTCGTCGTGCCGGCCCGCGTCGGTGCAGCGCTGTCGTCGGCACGGATCGCGGATCGACTCCTCGAACGCGCAGTGCCGGCCGGCCTCGTCGTCCGGGGACCGGCCCCGGGTGGGCTCACACCCGACGACGTCGCGGAGGTCACCGGGCTACCGCTGCTCGCGTCGATGCGGCCCGAACCGGGCCTTGCCGAGACACTCGAACGCGGGGGTATCCGGTTGCGGTCGCGGTCACCGCTCGTCGGTGCGGCGGAAGCCCTGCTCGACGGGCTCGATCCGGCTCGCCCGCGAACGCGGTGGATCGCGTGACCGGGACTGTCGCCGCCGACCTGCTCGACCGGGTTCGCGACCGCCTCGCGGACGAACCCGGGGATCTCACCCCCGCGCGGGTAGCTGCCGCGCTACGCGCAGAAGCCGGGGGCGTGCTCGGCGACTCCGACCTTCTCTCCGCCCTCCGGCACCTCCAGACCGAACTCACCGGAGCCGGACCGCTCGAAGTGCTGCTCGGTGATCCGGCGGTCACAGACGTACTCGTCACCGCACCCGATCGGGTGTGGGTCGACCGGGGCTCCGGACTGCACCTGACCGACGTGACCTTCGCCGACGAGACCGCAGTACGCCGCCTCGCGCAGCGTCTGGCGTTGTTCGCCGGACGCAGACTCGACGACGCGCAGATGTGGGTGGACGGCAGGCTGCCCGGCCACGGCGAGTTCGGAGTCCGGCTGCACGCGGTGCTCTCGCCGGTTGCGCAGGGCGGAACGTGCCTGTCGTTGCGGGTGCTGCGACCCGCCACCCAAGGACTCGATGCCCTGCGGGAACGCGGTGCGGTGCACGACGACGCCTACCGTCTGCTGCACCGCATCATCCGTGCGCGACTCGCGTTCCTGGTGGTCGGGGGCACCGGTGCCGGAAAGACCACACTGCTCGCGGCGCTGCTGGGAGCAGTGGACCACCGGGAGCGGATCGTCTGCGTCGAAGACGCTGCCGAGCTGGTGCCCACGCATCCCCACGTCGTTCGGCTGGTCGCGCGTGCGCCCAACGTCGAGGGGGTCGGGGAGGTCACCGTGCGGGACCTCGTCCGTCAGGCGTTGCGCATGAGACCCGACCGGATCGTCGTCGGGGAGGTTCGCGGGGCGGAGGTGGTCGATCTCCTGACGGCGCTGAACACCGGCCACGACGGGGGCGCCGGCACCGTGCACGCCAATTCGCCGGACGAAGTACCGGCACGGCTCGAGGCACTCGCGGCGCTCGGCGGCCTCGACCGAGCGGCCCTCCACAGTCAGCTCGTTGCCGCGGTCCAGGTGGTCCTTCATGTTCACCGCAGCCCCGGTGGTGCCCGTCGCCTCGTCGAGATCGGCGTCGTCGAACGCGATCCCGTCTCCGGAGTCGTCGTGTCGCCGGCCTGGACGTACGACCACGGTGCGGTCGCGGGCATGGCGTCGCTCGAACGTGCTCTTCGCCGACGGGATGTCCCGTGATCGGGGCGGCACTGTGCCTTGCCGCCGCGTTGCTCGTCGTCCCGCGTTCGTCGGGAGCACACCGAGTCCGTCCCCACGTTCCCTTTCGTTTTCCCGTTGTCGGTCACCCGGGAGTGCTCGCCGCCGCTGCAGGTGTCGCACTCGCCATGCTGGTCGGCGTCGCACCTGCGGTGGCCGCAGCCACGGTGGCGGCGACGACGCTGTGGCGGATACGCCGGAAACGCCGCGCGGCGCAGATCGAGGCACATCGGCGAATGTTGCTGTCCGGCTTGGAGGCAGTCATCGCGGATCTGCGAGTGGGTGCGCATCCTGCCGACGCCTGCGATACCGCAGCGCGCGAAACCACCGGACCTGCCGCAGATGCGTTCCGGGTCGCGTCTGCCCGCTCCCGCCTCGGAGGTTCCGCGTCGGACGGATTGCGGTCCTCGGTTCCGTCCGGCGACCGCGACGGACTGGCGGGAAGTCTGGCACGGGTAGTCGACGCATGGGCCGTGTCGGATCGGCACGGTCTGGCGCTCACCGAACTTCTGGCTGCGGCCCGGACGGACCTCTCCGCCAGGATGCGGATTCGCTCTCGCACGGACGCGGGCCTGGCAGGGGCGCGTGCAACCGCATCCGTCCTCGCGGCCCTCCCGTTGCTCGGAGTCGGGCTCGGGCAACTCATGGGTGCGGCGCCGGTGGGGATTCTGCTTTCCGACGGACTCGGCGGCATGCTTCTCGTCGCGGGCACGGTGCTGGCATGCGCCGGGTTGTTGTGGACCGACCGGATCGCCGACAGGGTGAGCGCATGACGGCGGCCGTCGCTGCCGCGCTCGCTGCCGCGGCCCTGCTGATCCTTCCGATCGCCGGCGGCAACGCTCGCCTCAGAGATGCGAAAGGTGTTCCCGGCCTGCAGGTATCGGCCGGACGCCCCGACCCGAATGCTGTGCCGGCTGCGTTCGACCTCTTCGCCGCATGTCTGCGCGCCGGAATGCCGGCGCCGTCGGCGGCCCGTGTCGTCGCGGAGTCGGCTCCACCGGATTTCGCCGCGGCGCTGCGCAGGGGCGCCGACAGGCTCGCGCTCGGTGCCGATCCGGCCGAGGCATGGGACGGCCCGGGAGACGACCTGCTCGAGGACTTCGCGAGGGCTGCGCGGCGTTCGGCGAAATCCGGTTCACCCCTGTCGGAGACCGTGGCAGAACTGGCCGTCCGGTACCGGACGGAGGCAGAGGACCGGGTGGCCGCCGATATCGAGCGGGCGGGTGTGCTCGTCAGCGGCCCGCTCGGGTTGTGTTTTCTGCCTGCGTTCGTGTGTCTGGGCATCGTGCCGGTAGTGATCGGCCTGGCCAGGGACGTGCTCGGGGGAGGGCTGTTGTGAAACGTCGGTGCGGACCGTCCGCGCCGCAAGGAGGGAAAATTATGCGCACCATCGGTATTTGGGGTTTCCGGAGTCGCGTGTCGGATCTCGTTGTGGACGACGACGGAATGAGTACGGCGGAGTACGCGATCGGAACCATCGCGGCAGCGGCGTTCGGTGCGGTCCTGTACGCGGTGGTGACGGGCGACTCGATCGTGTCGGCGTTGACCGGCATCGTCGAGCGCGCGCTCAACACAGCGGTGTGAGACGCCGGGGGCCGAGCGTCGGCCGGTGCGAGGCGATCCGGGGATTCCGGGCCGGGGATGCCGGCGGTGTCACCGTCGAAGCGGCGCTTGCGATCGCGAGTCTGGTGACAGTGCTGGTCCTGTGCCTCGGTGCGGTGCTGAGCATCGCGTATCAGGTGCGGTGTCACGACGCGGCGCGAGAGGCCGCGCGACTCGCCGCACGAGGTGATCGCACACGGGCGGTCGAGGTGGCCGCCCGTGTCGCGCCCCCCGACGCCGGAATCACGCTGCGAGAGGAGGGAGATCTGATCGTGGCTGTCGTGACGGCCGAGAGTCCTCTGTTTCCCCTGGTGACCTTGACGGCCGAAGCCGTCTCGGTGCGGGAACCGGAGGGGTTGCGGTGATGTCGGACCGGCTTCCGGCGGGTGACCGCGGGAGCGCGAGCGTGATCGGCTGCGCCGTGATGGCGGCCCTGATCGCCGTCACCGCGACGCTGCTTCATGTCGGATCGGTCGTCGTCGCACGGCACCGTGCGCAGGGCGCGGCCGACCTCGCCGCGGTGGCCGTCGCGTCGGCGCTCGATCGCGGTGTCGTGGCGGCGTGCGAGGCGGCCGAGCCCATCGCGCTTCGCATGCACGTGCGGGTGAGACGATGCGAGATCGAGAACTGGTACGCGCTCCTCGAGGTGACCGCTCCGGTGTCGTCGCTCTTCGGCGGGGACGAAGCGAGGGCGGTCGCGCGAGCGGGTCCGGCCGCGGTGACAGGCACCGAATGAGGAGCGGACCGCGCGAGCGGGACCAATGTGACACCCATCACATGTGACGGGTGTCACACAGGACTGGGGGCTCCGGCGCCGTCGGCCACTTGCCCGATTTACGAGGCCTCGGGACGCGGTGTAGTGCTGCGATAACGCTTCCGGTGGATGGAAGCGCGGATTCGCTCGGCTCGCCCGGCCCGTGCGACCCCCGCTCGTCGCGTTAAGGACGCATTTCGTCGGGTTCGTCGGGCTTTCTTTCCGGCGGGGCGTGCACGTCCGTCGCTAGGCGTGTGTCTAGAGTCAACCGACGTTCCGGGCCGCACGGTCTTGTTCTTGTGGCTCACACCGACACCGTGGATCATCGCGGACTTCGTGGACAGCGGTGCTGTCCCGTTGGGGCTGAGGAAGGATTGATTTTGAGGATCAAGCGCACGATCGCGGTCGTGTCGGTGGGCTTCGTAGCCGTCGGCATGCTTGCGGCATGTGGCGGCAGTAGTGCTGCCGGCAGTAGTGAGGGCACGTACAGCCTGTACATCGGTCAACCCGAGAACCCCCTGGTTCCCGGCAACACCACCGAGAGTGAGGGCAACCAGGTCCTCAAGGCGCTGTTCGCGCCCTTGGTGAACTACAACGACGAGACCAGCGAGGTCGAGTACACCGGCGTCGCAGAGTCGGTCGAGTCCGAGGACCAGGTCAACTGGACCATCAAGCTGAAGCCGGACTGGACGTTCCACGACGGGACTCCCGTCAATGCCAAGTCCTACGTCGACGCCTGGAACTACACCGCGCTGAGCACCAACGCATACGGCGCGTCGTACTTCTTCGAGAACGTGAAGGGCTACGACGATCTGCAGGCCGCAGAGGGCGGCGAGCCGGCCGCGACCACCATGTCCGGTCTGAAGGCAGTGGACGACTCGACCATCTCGGTCGAGCTGAAGGAGCCCTTCGCGATCTACCCGATCACGCTCGGGTACTCGGCGTTCATGCCGCTGCCCGAAGCCTTCTTCTCCGATCCCGAGGGCTTCGGCCGTCGTCCGATCGGCAACGGCCCGTTCAAGGCCGACGAGGACTTCGTCGACGGTCAGGGCTTCACCGTGACCAAGTACGAGGACTACGCCGGTGAGAACGCCGCGCAGTCGAACGGCGTGCAGTTCAAGGTCTACACCGAACTGGCCACCGGTTACACGGACGTCCAGGCCGGCGGCCTCGACGTGATGCTGGACCTGCCGCCGGACGCGTGGGCCACCGCTCGCGATCAGTTCGGTGATCGCTACCTCGAGCGCCCGCGCCCCGACATCACCTCGCTCAGCTTCCCCACCTACGACCCGCGTTTCTCGGATCCCCGTGTCCGTGAAGCCTTCTCGATGGCCATCGATCGTGGAGCCATCACCGAGGCCATCTTCACCAACACTCGTACGCCGGCCAAGTCCTTCGGGTCCCCGGTCGTCGAGGGTTACCGTGAGGACGCCTGTGGCGCTAAGTGTGAGCTGAACGTCGAGCAGGCCAACAAGCTTCTCGACGAGGCCGGCTTCGATCGCAGCCAGCCCGTTGATCTGTGGTTCAACGCCGGAGCCGCGCACGACCCGTGGATGACCGCGGTCGGTAACCAGATCCGCAGCAACCTCGGTATCGAGTACGTGCTGCGCGGCGATCTGCAGTTCGCGCAGTACCTGCCGTTGCAGGACGAGAAGGGCATGACCGGCCCGTTCCGCTTCGCCTGGATCATGGACTACCCGTCCCTGTACAACTTCCTCGCACCGATCTACAGCACCAGCGCATTGCCGCCCGCGGGCTCGAACAACACCTTCTACAGCAACCCCGAGTTCGACGCGGCCCTGTCGGCCGGTAACAACGCCGACTCGCTCGAGGCTGCCACGACGGAGTACCAGAAGGCCGAGGACATCCTGTTCCGCGACATGCCTTCCGCACCGCTGTTCTACGGTCTCAACCAGGCCGTGTACAGCGACCGGGTCGACAACGTGAAGATCGACGCGTTCGGCGACATCGTGGTCGAAGACGTCACGGTCAACTGAGTGACAAGTGGTGGGGTGTTTAGCACAAGCGAGGCCCCCCACCACTGTGTAGGACGTTCTGTTCCGTATAGGAGAACCCAGTGGGTCGCTTCATCACGCGCCGATTGCTGCTGACCATTCCGGTCCTGATCGGCGCCTCTTTTCTGATCTTTGCGATGGTCTACGCCCTCCCGGGCGACCCCATTCGTGCCCTCGCGGGTGATCGTCCGCTCGCGCCCGCGGTCATCGCGCAGCTTCGCGCCCAGTACAACCTGGACGATCCGTTCTTCGTCCAGTACATCAAGTACGTCGGCGGACTTCTGCAGGGCGACTTCGGTTCCGACTTCTCCGGAAGGCCGGTGCTGGACACCATCGCGCAACGGATGCCGGTCACCATGCAGTTGACGGCGGTAGCCGTCGCCTTCGAGGTCGTCATCGGTATCACGGCCGGCGTGCTCGCAGCCCTGCGTCGCAACTCCTTCTTCGACAACCTGGTGCTCGTCTCGTCGACACTGCTGGTGTCGGTGCCGGTGTTCGTCCTCGGCTTCGTCTCGCAGTACGTCCTCGGATACAAGCTGGGACTGTTCCCGATCGCCGGTATCAACAACGGCTGGTACAGCTTCCTGCTCCCGGGCCTGGTGCTCGCGTCGCTGTCGATGGCATACGTTGCCCGGCTGACTCGCACCGCGGTGTCGGAGTCGATGGCCGCCGATTACATTCGCACCGCGCGGGCCAAGGGCGTCGGGTATCGACGCATCGTGGTCCGGCATGCGCTGCGTAACAGCTTGATACCCGTGGTGACCTTCATCGGCGCCGATATCGGCGCACTGCTGGGCGGCGCGATCATCACCGAATCGGTGTTCAACATTCCCGGACTGGGCCGCGCAATCTTCGACGCTGTACAGAACCAGGAAGGTGCGGTGGTCGTCGGCATCGTCACGCTGATGGTCTTCTTCTACATCTTCTTCAACCTCGTCGTGGACGTGCTGTACGCATTCCTCGACCCCCGGATCAGATACGAGTAGTGGTATGGATTCCAAAAATGCCGAGGCCGCCCGTACACATGCCGTGGAGGAGGGCGAGCCGGGCAATGTCATGACGGGCGAAGCCGTCCAACTGGTGGGCCAGGCGAGCTTGTGGGGCAACGCGTGGAAGAAGTTGCGCCGCAGCGTGTTCTTCTGGTTCGGCGGGATTATCACCATCGTCCTGGTGATGATGGCGCTGATGCCGCAGCTGTTCGCCCGCGGCATCGACCCTCGGGCGTGCAACCTGTCCGACAGCCGCCGGCCACCGAGTGCACAGCACTGGTTCGGAACGGATCTGCAGGGCTGCGACTACTACGCCAACGTGATCTACGGTGCCCGCGTCTCCCTGAGCATCGGCCTCCTCGCAGTCATCGGTGTCCTGATCATCGGTGTGCTGATCGGTGCGCTCGCCGGCTATTTCGGTGGCGCCCTCGACAGCGTGCTCGCCCGTTTCACGGACATCTTCTTCGGCATCCCGCTCTTGCTCGGCGCGCTGGTGCTGCTGACGGTGACGTCCGAGCGGACCATCTGGACCGTGTCGCTGGCACTGATCACTTTCGGCTGGATGACAGCAATGCGCCTGGTGCGTTCGTCGGTCATCGCCATCAAGGAGAGCGAGTACGTTCAGGCCGCCCAGGTGCTGGGAGCCTCGACCTTCCGCATCCTGGTCCGGCACATTCTGCCGAACGCGCTGACCCCTGTTCTGGTCTACGCCACCATCGCCGTCGGTACGTTCATTGCCGCGGAATCAGCACTGTCGTACCTCGGTATCGGGCTGCAAATGCCCGCCATGTCATGGGGCCTGCAGATCAACCTGGGCCAGAACTACATCTCGACGTCGCCGCACCTGGTGCTGTTCCCGGCCGCGTTCCTGTCGGTGACCGTGCTGGCCTTCATTCTCATGGGTGATGCGCTGCGAGATGCGCTCGACCCGAAACGGAGCTGACGCAATGAGTGTCGACACGATCGACGAGACCACGACCGACCGCGCAATCCTCGGAGTCTCCGGTCTGACCATCGATTTCGAGGTGGACAAGACCTGGAGAGCAGCCGTACGTGACGTCTCGTTCGAGGTGGCGCGGGGCGAAATCCTGGCGATCGTCGGCGAATCCGGATCGGGTAAATCGACGACGGCCATGGCCGTACCGGGTCTGCTCGCCGACAACAGCCGTGTCCGCGGCAGCATCACTCTCGACGGTCGTGAACTCGTCGGTCTGTCGGAACGTGAACTGAACTCGGTGCGCGGCAAAGACATTGCCGTGATCTTCCAGGAGCCCATGACTGCCCTGAACCCCGTCTACACGATCGGGTGGCAGATCACCGAGGCCATTCGCTCGCACTCGGACATGACCAAAGCGCAGGCCAAGGAGCGTGTGATCGAGCTGCTCCGTCTCGTGGATATGCCCGAACCGGAGAAGCGGGTCAAGTACTACCCGCACCAGCTTTCCGGCGGGCAGCGCCAGCGAGCGATGATCGCCCAGGCGCTGGCCTCCGAACCGTCGGTGCTCATCGCCGACGAGCCCACCACAGCGCTCGACGTCACGGTGCAGGCCGAGATCCTGCAGCTGATGCGGGATCTGCGCGAACGCGTGGACGCGGCGATCGTGCTCATCACGCACGACATGGGTGTCGTCGCCGACATGGCCGACCGCATCCTCGTCATGCGCAACGGTGCCATCGTCGAGCAGGGGACGTCGGACAAGGTCTTCAACAAGCCGGAGCATGCCTACACCCGTGAACTGCTGGCGTCGGTGCCCCACCTCGGCTCGCGAGTCGGCGAGGCCGGAACCGACGACACTCCGGACGTGCGGTACGCACTCGAAATCGTCGACGGCGTGATCGAGTACCCCGGGGCGCGTCGCAACAGCGGCTTCCGCGCGGTCGACGGCGTGAGCCTCAACATCGAGCCCGGTGAGGTCGTGGGACTCGTCGGAGAGTCGGGCTCGGGCAAGTCGACGATCGGCAAGGCCGTAGTGGGATTGCTCAAGTTGCACTCCGGCTCACTGTCCGTTGCGGGCACCGACATCACGAAGATGTCGACGCGCGATCTGCGCCCGGTCCGCCGCAAGGTCGGCATCGTGTTCCAGGATCCGGGTTCGTCGCTGAACCCGCGCTGGCCCATCGGACAGTCCATCGGCGAGCCGATGCTGCTGCACACCGAAATGGACCGCACCCAGCGCGACAAGAAGGTCGAGGAACTGCTCGATCAGGTTCAGTTGCCGCGAGACATGCGCAACCGCTACCCGCATCAGCTTTCCGGTGGTCAGCGTCAGCGCGTGGGTATCGCGCGGGCGCTGGCTCTCGAACCGACACTGCTGGTGGCGGACGAACCGACGTCGGCGCTCGACGTCTCGGTGCAGGCCAAGGTGCTCGAGCTGTTCCAGGAACTGCAGCGCGAATACGGCTTCGCATGCCTGTTCATCAGCCACGACCTTGCCGTCGTGGAGGTGCTTGCACGTCGTATCGCGGTGATGCGGGCCGGCAAGCTCGTGGAGTTCGACCGGACCGATCGTATTCTGCGGTCGCCGTCCGATCCGTACACCAAGCGGTTGCTGGCGGCTGTCCCGGTTCCGGACCCGGCCCAGCAGGCGCTCCGGCGGAAAGAGCGTGCGGCACTGCTGGCCGCCGAACGTGCCGAGGACGAGCACAGGCCGGCGGTCTGACGGTTGTAGTGCGGTGTCAGTCCTGGCTGCCGATCGCGTCGAGCACGGCGGTCAGGACGAGCACGGCGCCCGACTTGTCGAGCGGATCGTTGCCGTTGCCGCACTTGGGTGAATACACGCAGGACGGGCAACCCGAGACGCACTCGCACGCTGCGACGGCGTCTCGGGTTGCCTCGAGCCATTGCGAGATCCGGCGGTAGCCACGCTCGGCGAATCCGGCACCGCCGGGCTGCCCGTCGTAGACGAAGACCGTGGGAAGACCGGTGTCCGGGTGCAGGTCGGTGGAGACGCCGCCGATATCCCCTCGATCGCACGTGGCGACGAGGGGGAGCAAACCGATCGCCGCGTGTTCGGCGGCGTGGAGCGCACCCGGGATCCGCTCGGCCGTGAGGCCGATCTGCGAGAGCAGTCCGGGATCGACGGTGTACATCACAGCGCGGGTCGCCAGGGTCTGCTCGGGCATCTCCAGCGGGATCTGATCGAGGATCTCGCCGGAGGGCAGACGCCGGAGGTATCCGACCACCTGGTGCGTCACCTCGACACCCACCGCCGCGACGGTGACGGGGCCGTGGTCCCGATGCTCGTCGATCGACGTGCAGCAGATCTCCGTGACTTCCCGTGCGCTGGTGGACCATTCGGGGTCCTCGGCGTGGACGAGTGCGATTCCGTCGTCAAGGTGCAGTTCGTCGACAACGAAGGATTCCCCGCGGTGCAGGTGTACGGCACCCGGATGCATCGTTGCGGGCGCGCGACTGCCTTCGACGGTGCCGAGCATCCGCCCGGTTTCCGCCTCCACGATCGCGACCTGCCCGCCGATGCCGCCGCGGATGTCGATCTCCGCGTGCGGATGTGTACCGGGAGTGACGAACCAGCCGTGCGGACGTCGGCGGACGAGGCCGTCCTCTGCGAGGCGAGTGAGAACCTCCCACGCCTCGTATTCCTCGACTTCGGTGTCGCTCAGCGGCTTTTCGGACGCCGCGCAGAGCAACTGCGGCCCCAGGACGTACGGGTTCGTCGGGTCGGTCACGGTCGACTCGACGGGCCTGCCCAGCAACGCCTGAGGATGGTGCACGAGATACGTGTCGAGGGGGTCGTCGCGGGCGACCAGCACCACCAGCGACCCCTGCCCTCGCCGCCCGGCGCGGCCACCCTGCTGCCAGAACGAGGCCACGGTGCCGGGGAATCCCGCGACGACCACCGCGTCGAGACCGGCGATGTCCACTCCGAGTTCGAGTGCGTTCGTACTCGCCACTCCGAGCAGACGTCCGTCGGAGATCGCCGCTTCGAGGTCGCGGCGATCTTCCGCGAGGTAACCGGCGCGGTAGGCGGCAACGTGGTCGACGAGGTCGGGCGCTGCCGCGGCGAGCAACCGTCGCGCGCCCATGGCCGTGAGTTCCGCACCGTGCCGGGACCGCACGAACGTCAGCGTCCGCGCACCTTCGACGACGAGGTCGGCGAGCAGCCGGGCCGCTTCGGTCCCGGCCGCGCGTCGCACGGGAGCCCCGTGTTCTCCGGTGACCTCACGCAGCAACGGAGGTTCCCACATCGCGACGGTCCTGGGTCCGTGGGGCGACCCGTCCTCGGTCACCGCACGGCACGGTGCACCGATGAGCCTGGACGCCGCGTCGGCCGGTTCGCCGGTGGTCGCGGAGGCCAGGATGAACACGGGATCGGCGCCGTAGTGTCGGGCCAGCCGCCGGAGCCGGCGCAGGATCAGTGCGACGTGCGACCCGAAAACTCCTCGGTACGAGTGGCATTCGTCGATCACCACGTATTTCAGCCGACGCAGCATCCGCGCCCACCGTGCGTTCCCGGGCAGCAGCGACACGTGCAGCATGTCGGGATTGGTGAAAATCCACCGTGAGTGCCGGCGCGCCCACTGCCGCATCTCCGTGCTGGTGTCGCCGTCGTACGCGCACGCCGCCACCGTCGACAGTGCGGGCTCCATCATGGTCAGTTCGGTGACGGCGCGAAGCTGATCGGCCCCCAGCGCCTTGGTGGGGGAGAGATACAGAGCGGTGGCCTGCGGGTCGGTCGCCAGGGCACTGAGCACGGGAAGTTGATACGCCACCGACTTGCCGGACGCGGTTCCGGTGGCGACGACCACGTTCTGTCCGGCGGCGGCGAGATCGGCGGCGTCGGCCTGATGGCTCCACAGCTGCGGTACCCCGTGCTCGCGCAGGGCCCGGACCACCGGCTCGGCTGCCCAGCGAGGCCAATCGGTGTGCTGCGCCGGCCGGGCGGGCAGCGCGGCGACGTGGGTGAGCGGGGACTCGCCGGCGGGTGTTCCGGCCAGGAGGCGGTCGAGGAGTTCACGTCCGTAGGTCGCAGCCGTGCCGTTACCCGGATCGAACGGGGGTGAGCTGGGCACGGAGCGCTCCGGGGGTTGCGGGGTTTTGCGGGGTCGAACGGGGGCGGCGGTTCTGCCGTCTGCGGCGGGCGGAAACCACTACCGATCGGTAATCGTACCGACGGTCGGGGACCTTCGATTTTTCTGGGACGTTTGTGCCCATTACTACTGTCGCGACCGCCCCGGGCATGGTTGACTGGCACGCGGTCGCAGCTTCTGTGTTCGTGGACTTGAGAGAGTGAACGCTCGCAGGATCGATGGTTGCGGGCGCGGTGCTTTGCTCTTCCCACGGGGGTTCGGAAGTACAGCGGTCGGAACCGGGGCCGGGCGGGCCGCGTTTCCGGTGGTCTGTCGAATCCGGTGGTAAGAAAGAGAAGGAAAAGCATGGCACAGGGCACTGTGAAGTGGTTCAACGCGGAGAAGGGCTTCGGCTTCATCGCTCCCGAGGACGGTTCTGCAGACGTGTTCGTTCACTACTCCGAGATCCAGGGCGCCGGTTTCCGGACCCTCGAGGAGAACCAGCGCGTGGAGTTCGAGGTCGGTCAGGGCACCAAGGGCCCGCAGGCCACCGGCGTGCGCGCTGTCTGAGAGATTGCTCCCATGAGCGCAAGGTGAGGCTCGACTCCTCATCTGAATCGTCCCCCGTCACCTCCGGTGATGGGGGACGATGCATTTTCGGGTATCGATCGACCGGAAGGAAAGGATCGTGAGCCAGCTGTCGTTCTTCGGCGCCGAGCTCGGGCCACCTTCGGTCGCAGACCTGAGCGGGGTGCTGGCAGCCCAGGGCCGGGTCGCGATTCGCGGAGACCGGGCCCGGATCTCCGCCGTTGTCGATGCCCCCTGGCGCGCTACCGGGATCGCACACCTGATGTCCGAGGCGGGGCTGGAACCGGAGATCGGCACCACCGACGACGGCCGCACGACCGTGTGCACGGCGTTCGCCGCAGAGACGATGCCACTGGCTTTGCTGTGGTTGCGCGGCACGGTGAAGACGGTGCCCTTCGAGTGGGTGCCGAGTTCGCGTGCTCAGCGCGCATGGTTTCTCGCCGCGGGTACGAAAGAAGTGGACGGAGAGCGATACGTCCTCGGCCTCGATCCGCAGACACCCGACACCCATGCGCCCCTCGCCGAGGCGTTCCTGCGGGCCGGTATCGCACCCACTCTCATCGGCACACGCGGGTCGTCACCGGGCCTGCGAGTGTCCGGCCGCAAGCGCCTGACCAGGCTCGTCGAGAACATCGGGGCACCGCCCGACGACCCCGGGGCGTGGGAGGTCTGGCCTCGTGCCGCGCCGTGGGACCACCACACGTGATGAGGCGTCCGCCCAGGATGTGCGACCCTGTGTGTGGCTACGTCGGGGGGACGTGGTCGGTATACATGTCTTCGAGAAGCGCGACATGTCGGTAGAGGGAAGGCACAGGCGGCACGGTGGCAGCAGACAAGAGCACTTCGGACGGGTCCTCGGGTACACGTCGGCTGGTCATCGTCGAATCCCCGACCAAGGCGAAAAAAATCGCCCCCTACCTGGGGCGCGATTACGTCGTCGAGGCGTCGGTCGGTCATATCAGGGATCTGCCGCGCGGCGCCGCGGATGTCCCTGCCAAATTCAAGGGTGAGTCGTGGGCCCGCCTCGGTGTCGACGTCGATCACGATTTCGAGCCGCTCTACGTCGTCAGCCCGGAGAAGAAGTCCAAGGTCTCCGAACTGAAGAGTCTCCTCAAGGACGCCGACGAGCTCTATCTCGCCACCGACCCCGACCGCGAGGGCGAAGCGATCGCCTGGCATCTGCTCGAGACCCTCAAGCCCAAGGTTCCGGTCCGGCGCATGGTGTTCCACGAGATCACCGAATCCGCCATTCGTGCGGCCGCGGAGAACACCCGCGAACTCGACACCGACCTTGTCGACGCGCAGGAAACCCGGCGCATCCTCGACCGGCTGTACGGCTACGAAGTCAGCCCGGTGTTGTGGAAGAAAGTCATGCCGCGCTTGTCGGCCGGGCGCGTGCAGTCCGTCGCGACCCGCATCATCGTGCAGCGCGAACGCGAGCGGATGGCATTCAGGTCTGCCGAGTACTGGGACATCGCGGCGACCATGGACGCGGGCGAAACCGCGAGCCCCCGCTCGTTCGGTGCGCGTCTGGTCGGAGTGGACGGCTCCCGCGTCGCTTCCGGCCGTGACTTCGGTGCCGACGGCAAACTGAAGTCCACCGGCGTCGTGGTTCTCGACGAGACCTACGCGCGTCGTCTGGCCGAGGCGCTCGCCGGAACCGCGCTGACGGTGTCGTCGGCCGAGAGCAAGCCGTACACCCGTAAGCCGTATGCGCCGTTCATGACCTCGACGTTGCAGCAGGAAGCCGGGCGCAAGCTCAGGTTCTCGTCGGAACGCACCATGCGCATCGCGCAGCGGCTGTACGAGAACGGCTACATCACGTACATGCGTACGGACTCCACGACGCTGTCCGAGTCGGCGATCAGCGCCGCGCGCGCCCAGGCCACCCAGCTGTACGGCGCCGAATTCGTGCACCCGACGCCGCGCCAGTACACCCGTAAGGTCAAGAACGCGCAGGAAGCGCACGAGGCGATCCGCCCCGCCGGCGACGTGTTCGCCACCCCGGGTGAGTTGCATGCGCGTCTCGACGGCGACGAGTTCCGCCTCTACGAGCTGATCTGGCAGCGCACCGTCGCGTCGCAGATGGCTGATGTCCGCGGCACCACCCTCACCCTCCGGATCACCGGCACCGCCGGCACGGGGGAGGAGTGCACGTTCTCGTCGTCGGGCCGCACCATCACGTTCGCAGGCTTCCTCAAGGCCTACGTCGAGAGCGTCGACGAAGAGGCAGGCGGCCAGTCCGACGACGCCGAGTCGCGCCTGCCCAACCTCAGCGAAGGCTCCGCGGTCACCGCGACGAAGCTCGATCCCGACGGCCACTCCACGAACCCGCCGGCGCGGTACACCGAGGCGAGCCTCATCAAGACGCTCGAAGAACTCGGCATCGGCCGGCCCTCGACGTACGCCTCGATCATCAAGACGATCCTCGATCGCGGATACGTCTACAAGCGAGGCAGTGCGCTCGTCCCGTCCTGGGTGGCGTTCGCCGTGATCGGCCTGCTCGAATCCCACTTCTCGCAGCTCGTGAACTACGACTTCACCGCGGGTATGGAAGACGACCTCGACGAGATCGCCTCCGGTCACGAACACCGGACCGACTGGCTGACGAGGTTCTACTTCGGCGGCGAGCACGGCGGCGAGCAGTCGGTCGCACGACAGGGCGGCCTGAAGAAGCTCGTCAGCGAGAACCTCGAGGACATCGACGCCCGCGAGATCAACTCGATCCGTCTGTTCGACGACGCCGAAGGCCGCGAGGTCCATGTTCGGGTCGGGCGGTTCGGCCCGTATCTCGAGCGGATGGTGGTCAACCCGGACGACCCGGACGGCGACCCGATCTCCCAGCGCGCGAATCTCCCCGACGACCTGCCGCCGGACGAGCTGACGCTCGAGTACGCGGAGAAGTTGTTCTCCACGCCCCAGGAGGGGCGCGTGCTCGGCGTCGATCCCGCAACCGGTCACGAGGTCGTCGCGCGGGAGGGCCGCTTCGGTCCGTACGTCACCGAGTTGCTGCCCGAGCCCACCCCGGAGCCGGAACCCGAACCGGACGTGACACCGATCCCCGTCGAGGAGGTCGAGGCCGCCGGCGGTGGCACGAAGACCGCGACGAAGAAGGCTGTCGCCAAGAAGGCTGCGAAGAAGGCACCCGTGAAGAAGGCGGCCAAGAAGGCCACCGGTCCGAAGCCGCGCACCGCGTCGCTGCTCAAGACGATGGATCTGTCGACGGTCACGTTGGAGGACGCGCTCCGGCTGCTGTCTCTCCCGCGCGTCGTGGGTGTCGATCCCGAGTCGGGTGAAGAGATCACGGCGCAGAACGGCCGTTACGGTCCGTACCTGAAGAAGGGCACCGACTCGAGGTCCCTGGCGGACGAAGAGCAGATGTTCACCGTCACGCTCGACGAGGCGCTGAAGATCTACGCCGAGCCGAAGCGCCGTGGCCGGCAGGCTGCGGCCACGCCGCCTCTCCGTGAACTGGGCGTGGACCCGGTGAGCGAAAAGCCGATGGTGATCAAGGACGGGCGGTTCGGTCCGTACGTCACCGACGGCGAGACCAACGCGAGCCTGCGCAAGGGTGACGAGGTCCCGACGATCACCGACGAGCGGGCTTCGGAGTTGCTCGCCGACCGGCGTGCGCGCGGTCCGGTGAAGAAGGCCACCAAGAAGGCCGCGGCGAAGAAGTCGCCCGCCAAGAAGACCGCAGCGAAGAAGACCGCGGCGAAGAAGGCCCCGGCCAAGAAAGCCGCGGCGAAGAAGGCAGCAGACTGATCCCGGCCCGGACGCCTACCCTTGCGGTGTGTACCGCGAATGGGCGTCCGGGATACCCGGGGTCATCGCCTGGGTGTCGACGCCCGATCCCGCCGGACCGGCCGGAAACACCGTTCTGCCCGACGGATGCATGGATCTGATCTGGCACGAAGACGGCCTTCTCGTTGCGGGTCCCGACACGCGCGCACAGTTCTCGGACCTCGCGGCGCGGCGAAAACTGGCGGCAGTGCGGTTCGCACCCGGCCTCGGGCCCGTGTTCCTGGGTGTCGACGCCTCCGAATTGCGCGACCGGCGCGTCTCCCTCGACCAGATCTGGTCCCCGCGCCGGGTCCGCGACATCGTGGCGGCCGTCGAAGACGACCCGGTGTCCGGCCTCGTCCATGCCGCTCGCCGCGATCTGGACGAAGCACCTCGAAGTCCTCTGTCGGGGCTCGCGCATGCATTCGCATCCGGTATGACGGTCGCCGATGCCGCGACCGCTGCCGGCTGGAGTGAACGAACCCTCCGCCGGCGCGCACACCAGGCGTTCGGCTACGGGCCGAAGACGCTGTCCCGCGTCCTGCGCTTCCGGCGGGCGGTGGAACGCGCTCGTGCGGGCGAAGACCCGGCCAGGGTTGCGGCCGAGTGCGGGTACAGCGACCAGTCGCACCTCGCGCGTGAGGTGCGCGCCCTGTCGGGATCGACGCTCGGTGACCTCGTCCGTCCGCGGTCCGGGCCGTAACTACTCGGAAAGTGCAGCGAACAGGTCGATGCCGTGGCCGTCCGGATCGAGCAGGCTCGCGTAACGCTGCCCCCACGCCGCATCCCAGGGCTTCATCGCCGAAGTGCACCCGGCGGCAACCAGTGCCGCGTACATCTCGTCGACCTCGCCCGGTGAACCGCACTCGAATGCGAGGCTCGGCCCGCCCGTCCCCGGTTCGAAACCCGGATCGAACGACTTCACGGAGTCGATCGTGTCCCACATCAGACGGACACCGTCGGCCGCCGTCACCTCGAAGTGCGGCGCGTCGGGTGCTTCGGCGGGCAGGTCGAGGCCGAGTGTGCGGTAACACTCGAAGGAGCGCCCGAAGTCCTCGACAACCAGGCCGATGGCAGAGAATCGAATGGTCATGACCCGACGGTAGAGCGGGCCGGGCACGTAGGTCTTGAACGTTTCGGACAGCCGGACGGAACAGGTCGGTGCCGGTGGTTACGCTGGTCGGCATGTCCGGTGTCTTCGATCGTCTCGTCGGCCAGCACGATGTCGAGACCGATCTCGTTGCGGCTGCAGTCGCTGCGCGCAACGGCGATACCGGCTCGGCGATGACGCATTCGTGGCTGTTCACCGGGCCTCCCGGATCAGGCAGGTCCATCGCGGCATTGTGCTTCGCGGCCGCGCTGCAGTGCACCGACGAACAGACTCCCGGATGTGGACACTGCCACGCATGCACCACCACGATGGCCGGTACCCACGGCGACGTGCGGCGGGTGATCCCCGAGGGCCTGACCATCAGCGTCAAGGCGATGCGCGCCATCGTGCAGGTCGCGTCGCGCCGGCCCAGCACCGGCCGGTGGCAGGTCGTGGTGATCGAGGATGCCGACCGTCTCACCGAGGGAGCGGCCAACGCGCTGCTGAAGGTGGTGGAAGAACCGCCGCAACGCACCGTGTTCCTGCTGTGCGCCCCGTCGACCGATCCCGAGGACATCTCGGTGACGCTTCGGTCCCGCTGCCGGCACGTCGGTCTCGTCACGCCCAGCGCCGCGTCGATCGCCGAGGTCCTGCAGCTCAGCGACGGCATCGACGAGAAGACTGCGCGGTGGGCCGCGTCGGTGAGTGCGGGCCACGTCGGCAGGGCCCGCCGTCTGGCCACCGACACGATCGCGCGGGAAAACCGCAACCGCGCCCTCGAGCTCGCCGGGGCCGTTCTCCGGCCTGCGACGACGTACTCCGCAGCCGAGGAACTCGGACGCAGCGCCGAGGTGGAAGCCAAGGAGATCAGTGTCGAACGCGACGAGCGTGAGACAGAAGAGCTGAGGACGGCGCTCGGTGCAGGCGGTACCGGTAAGGGAGCCGCAGGTGCGCTGCGCGGTTCGGCCGGCGTACTGAAAGAACTCGAGCGCACGCAGAAGTCCCGCAAGACCCGGACCGAACGCGACATCATGGACCGCGCGCTCATCGACCTCGCGGGGCTGTACCGGGATGCCCTCGCCCACGCGTTCGGTTCCACCGCGACGCCCAACCATCCGGACATGACCGAACGTGCAGCCGATCTCGCCTCCCGTACCAGTCCGGAGGCCCTGCTCGACTGCATCGAAGCGATCCTCGAGTGCCGCGAGGCTCTCGCGCAGAACGTCAAGCCGAAGTTCGCGCTGGCAGCCATGGCGGCGCGCTTGAGCGCTGCGTTCCGGTGACTGAAGTGCCGGTTTGCATCCCGGTGGGGGTAGTCCGCTAGACTTCGGACGCCGAACGGCATGCTGCCTTAGCTCAGTCGGTAGAGCATTTCACTCGTAATGAAAAGGTCGTCGGTTCGATTCCGACAGGCAGCTCCACGAAGAGCCCCCCCCCCCCCCCGGGGGGGGCCCTCTTCTGGTTCCAGGGCTCGGTCGTCCTCGCGTGATGTCGTGCGGACAGGGACCATGGAGTCATGTTGATGGAAATCTTCTCCCTGATCCTGATCATCGGTGCGCTCGTCGTGGTGATCCCCATGGCGATCCGCGTGTTCCGGGATCGCGACGACCGGTGACACGCCCTCCTCGGCGCTCGACAACCACAACCGGCGCACTCATGCTCGGTATATGGGTGACTCTCTGAAGGACCGGGTCCGCGACAAGATCATGCGTCAGCGTGCGGAGGACGGGGGCCGGCCGATCGACGCCGCGGAGGCCGACGACCCCCGCCTGACCGATATCGACGGCGATCTCGCGTTGCTGTCCCAGGCCGGCGAGGACGACGAGGTGGTCCAGAGCCTCGCTGCGAAGTACTGGGTGCCCTGAACGCGGCCGGAATCGGCGTTGACCTGGCGATTTGGTGTTTGTGGGGGTGCTCGCGTAACTTAATCCAGGTCAGAGCGACACGGACACCGACCCGGACCTACAGGGACTGGGAAAACGAGGTTGGACGAGAGCGCCTGAATATCTGGTTCGAAATCTTCTGGTAAGGTTTCGTACTGCCCCTGGGTTCGGAAGCGACACGGATTTGCGTCTGTGTGGTGCGGGATCTAGGCTGGAACAGTTGCCCCGGAACGAGCGAGTTGTGAAATTCGTGAGTGATGGTGTGTGCGTGTTCTTTGAGAACTCAACAGTGTGCCGATGAATGTCAGTGCCAATTATTTGGTGCGATCATCCGCTTTTGTGGATGG
>NZ_JAXION010000003.1:0-101245 GCF_049311045.1 Rhodococcus sp. 7Tela_A2
CTATGCGGGCCGGGCGGGGGATGGGTTCATCTGCACGTCGGGTAAGGGCATGGAGTTGTATACGGAGAAGTTGTTGCCGGCGGTGGCGGAGGGTGCGGCGAAGGCCGAGCGTGATGTCGCGGGGATCGACAAGATGATCGAGATCAAGATTTCGTACGACACCGATCCGGAGTTGGCGTTGGAGAACACCCGGTTCTGGGCGCCGTTGTCGTTGACGCCGGAGCAGAAGCACAGCATCGATGATCCGATGGAGATGGAGGCGGCGGCGGATGCGTTGCCGATCGAGCAGGTCGCGAAGCGGTGGATTGTGGCGTCGGATCCGGATGAGGCGGTGGAGTTGGTGCGGGCGTATGTGGATGCGGGGTTGAATCATCTGGTGTTTCATGCGCCGGGTCATGATCAGAAGCGGTTTTTGGAGTTGTTCGAGCGGGATTTGGCGCCGCGGTTGCGCGCACTCGCCTGACCGGTTTCCCACGCGAGTAGACGCGGGGTGTCCTCTCTCCGGGGACACCCCGCACTAGGGTGGCAACCATGAGTGCTGCTGAAGATTCCGTATCGAGCATCTACATCGCAGCCCCGGAAGGCGACACCGGGAAGTCGACGGTGGCCCTGGGCTTGCTGCAGACATTGTGTGCTTCCACCGCCCGTGTCGGCGTCTTCCGGCCCATCGCTCGATCCGACAGCGACACCGACCACATCCTGGAACTGCTGCTCGAGCGCACCACCGCGGATCTCAGCTACGACGACTGCGTCGGCGTGACCTACGACGAAGTGCACGCCAACCCCGAGGCGGCGCTCGGCGACATCGTGACCAAGTACCACGCCGTCGCCGACCGGTGCGACGCCGTGGTGGTCGTCGGCAGCGACTTCACCGAAATCGCCAACCCCAGCGAACTCGCCTACAACGCACGCATCGCCGCCAACCTCGACGCGCCCGTGCTGTTGGTGCTCCGCGGCGCGCGCCGCACCCCCGAGGAGATCGCACACCTCGCCGACCTGTGCGCGAGCGAACTCGCGTTCCACCACGCGCACCTGAGCGCCATCGTCGTGAACCGGTGTCCACCGGAGGCGCTCGAGGAGGTCGCTGCCGCACTCGGCGGCCGGAAGGAACCGGTATGGACCCTGCCGGAAGTGCCGATTCTCAACGCACCGACCGTCGCCGAACTGCAGACCGCGATCGGCGGCAAGCTCTACAGCGGCGACCCCGACCTGCTGCAGCGGGAAGCACTACGCATCATGGTCGGCGGCATGACCGCCGAACGCATTCTCGAACGCATCACCGAGGGTGTCGTCGTCATCGCACCGGCGGACCGCTCGGACGTCATCCTGACGCTCGTCAACGCCAATGCGGCAGATGGCTTTCCGACGCTGTCGGGCATCATCATGAACGGCGGACTGCTTCCGCACCCCGCCATCGCCCAGCTCCTGTCCGGTCTCGGCTCGAATCTGCCGATCCTCACCACCGACCTCGGAACCTTCGATACCGCTTCGGCAGCGGACCGCACCCGAGGACGCATGGCGCTCGGCGCGCAGCGCAAGATCGACACCGCGCTCGCTCTCGTCGAACAGCACGTCGACACTGCCGCGCTGCTGGAACGGTTGCGGCTGCCCCGGCTCTCGGTCACCACTCCGCAGATGTTCGAGTATCAGCTCATCGACCGTGCCCGCAGTGCACCACGGCACATCGTGCTTCCCGAAGGCGAGGACGACCGCATCCTGCGGGCTGCGGGGCGGGTACTGCAACGGCACATCGCGGATCTCACGATTCTCGGTGACGAGCCCGCGGTCCGGCAGCGCGCTGCCCAGCTCGGAGTGGACATTTCCGGTGCGCAGATCATCGATCCGCGCACATCCGAACTCGGCGAACGCTTCGCCGAGGAGTACCACAAGCTTCGTCAGCACAAGGGCATGACTCTCGACCGCGCGACCGAAATAATGCGGGACGTCTCGTATTTCGGAACGATGATGGTGCATTTCGGACTGGCCGACGGAATGGTGTCCGGCGCCGCGCACACCACCGCGCACACCATCCGCCCGTCGTTCGAGATCATCAAGACCGAGCCCGGAGTGTCGACGGTGTCGAGCATCTTCCTGATGTGCCTGTCCGACCGGGTCCTCGCGTACGGCGACTGTGCGGTCGTACCCGCGCCCACCGCCGACCAGCTTGCGGACATCGCCATCTCGTCGTCGGCGACGGCGGCGAAATTCGGAATCGAACCACGTATCGCAATGTTGTCGTATTCGACCGGAGAATCGGGTTCGGGCGCGGATGTCGACAAGGTGCGCACCGCCACGGCCCTCGTCCGGGAGCGCCGCCCGGACCTCGCGGTGGAAGGGCCGATCCAGTACGACGCGGCGATCGAACCGACCGTCGCGAGCGCGAAGCTTCCCGATTCGGAGGTGGCCGGGCGAGCCACGGTGTTCATCTTCCCCGACCTCAATACCGGCAACAACACCTACAAGGCGGTGCAACGCAGTGCCGGAGCCGTCGCGATCGGGCCGGTGCTGCAGGGGCTGAACAAGCCGGTCAACGATCTGTCGCGCGGGGCGTTGGTCCAGGACATCGTCAACACCATCGCGATCACGGCAATTCAGGCGCAGGGAGAAGAATCGTGAGCACATCCACCTCGTTGACCGCGGGGACCGTCCTGGTACTCAATTCGGGTTCGTCGTCGATCAAGTTCCAGCTCATTCACCCCGAAAGCGGTGAAGCTGTAGCGCACGGACTCATCGAGCGCATCGGTGAGCCGGAGGGGCGGATCATCTTCCACCACACCACCGGAACCGAGGAGCGGGTGGGCGAGATCCGCGACCACCGGGCCGGCTTACGCACGGTGCTGGACATGCTCGAGACGCTGGGCAGGCCGCTGCAGGAAGCCGGTATCGCAGCCGTCGGGCATCGGGTTGTTCACGGCGGCACAGTGTTCCACGAACCTGCCCTCGTCGACGACGACGTGGTGAAGGCCGTGGCCGAGTTGTCCATCCTCGCGCCCCTGCACAATCCGGCGAACGCCATCGGGATGGAGGTCGCGCGCGAGGAACTGCCCGACATCCCGCACGTCGCGGTGTTCGACACCGCGTTCTTCCACGCGCTGCCCGCGGCAGCCGCAACGTACGCACTCGAGCGAAACATCGCTCGCGAGCACGACATCCGGAGATACGGATTCCACGGGACGTCGCACGAATACGTCTCACAGCGCGCGGCAGCGTTCACCGGTCGCGACCAGGCCGAACTGAACCAGATCGTGCTGCATCTCGGCAACGGTGCATCCGCGTCGGCCATCGAAGGTGGCCGTCCCATCGATACGTCGATGGGGCTGACTCCTCTCGAGGGCCTCGTCATGGGTACGCGAACGGGCGATATCGACGCCGGCGTCGTCATGCACCTCAATCGGGTCGCGGGAATGAAGGTCGACGCGATCGACGACCTGCTCAACCGGCGCTCCGGACTCCGCGGTCTCTCCGGTGTGAACGACTTCCGCGCGCTGCTGAACCTTATCGACGAAGGCGACGAAGACGCGAAGATCGCGTACGACGTCTATGTGCACCGGTTGCGGAAGTACATCGGTGCGTACGTCTTCGAGTTGGGTGGCGCCGATCAGATCATCTTCACCGCCGGCGTGGGCGAGAACAATGTCGATGTCCGGCGTGACGCGCTCGCGGGCCTGGAACGGCTCGGCATCGTCGTCGACCTCGAACGCAACGCAGCCCCCGGTAAGGGGGAGCGGCGGATCTCCGCAGACGAGTCGGAGGTCGAGGTCTTGGTCATCCCCACGAACGAGGAACTCGCTATCGCCCGCGCCGCTGCGGAATTCGCGTAGCGGCCGGTACACCGGCTAGGCGGGGACGGTGGATTGCCGAACGACGAGCCGAGGAGTCAATGCCACCGACGACGCCGGTAATCCGTGGGTGACCGCGAGCAGCATCTCGGCCGCGCGCATGCCGATCTCCCGATGGGGACTGTGCACTGTCGTGAGAGGTACGGTCAGTTCGCTGCAGATGGAGATGTCGTTGTAGCCGACGACTGCGATGTCCTGTCCCGGGCGGAGTGAGCGCTCCCGCAGGACTCCGAGCACGCCGATCGCGCTGAAGTCGTTCGCGGCGAAGATCGCGGTCGGTGGCTCGGGTAACGAGAGCAACGCTTCGGCTCCGCGCCTTCCCGCGGCAGGATCGAATCCCTCTTCGCGCACGTAGGGGGCCGGCACGTCGATTCCGGCACCGTTCAGTGCCGCAATACAACCTTCCAGTCGATCGATGCCTGTGCTGGCCCACCTCGGTCCGGAGATGATCCCTACCCGGGTATGACCGAGGCGGGCAAGGTGCTCCCCGACGAGACGGCCGCCGAGGTGGTCGTCACACGTCGCCGACAGCGCTCCGGGATATCTTCGGCTGACGAGAACGAAAGCCACTCCGCGCCGAGAGAGTTCGTCCAGATTTGCGCTGTCGAGCCGAGCGTCTCCGAAGATGAGGCCGTCGACGTTGCGTCCGAGGAGGAGGTCGATCCGTCGGCGTTGCCGGGCAGCATCGTCATGGGTGTTCGCGACGAAGGTTTCGTACCCTGCCCGGTTGGCGGTGTCTTCGATCGCGTCGTACATGGCGGAGAGGACGATGTCGGTGAGGTGAGGGACGAGGACACCGAACGCCGTCGACTTCTTCGTCGTCAGGCTTGCTGCGTTGGGGTTGGGTACGTACCCCAGCTCCTGAGCGAGACGGGACAATCGGAGGTCGCTTTCGGTCGCGGACCCGGGACCTGCTGCCACGCGCCGCAACGCACGAGAAACCGTCGAAACGTGTACGCCCGCAGCTTCGGCGACCGTTTTCAACGTCACGTTTCCCGACGTCCTTTTCACCACGGTCGTTCCCTCCGCCGATCGCCAGTGCTGCCGTGATCTTGCTCGGCCCCTAAGCTAGCACCGCGTGCAATCGATTGCGCAACACGTTGCGCCGGCAAAGGAGTACACATGACCGGTCTCGGAGGCCTCAATCCGTCCCCATCTTCCCTGACTTTGGGCCTGGTGCAGCAGCAGGTTCCGCTGGTCGAAACAATGGCCGACGTCGACGCGGCCACCGATCGGGTGGTCGCGGCACTGCGCGACGCCAAGGAAGGGTTCTCCGCCCTCGACCTCGTCGTGTTTCCCGAGTACTCGCTGCACGGCCTCCGGAAATCCGGATGGGCCCGGGACGAACTCATGTGCGACCTGGACGGTCCCCAGGTCGAGCGGTTGCGCCTCGCCTGCAAGGAGGCCGCGGTATGGGGATGCTTCAGCGTGATGGAGAGCAATCCGAACGGCGCGCCGTTCAACTCGGGGATCATCGTCGACAGCGACGGTGAAATCGCGCTTTACGTGCGAAAACTGCATCCGTGGACCCCGAAGGAGCCGTGGGAGCCCGGCGACATCGGTGTGCCGGTGTGCCGGGGACCGAAGGGTTCGGTGCTGTCGCTGCTGATCTGTCACGACGGTATGTTTCCCGAGGTTGCGCGCGAGGCGAGTTACCGAGGAGCCAACGTCTTGCTGCGGACCGCGGGGTACAAGTTCCCTCTGAAGCAGTCCTGGCGGATCACCAACGAAGCCAATGCCTTCCAGAACCTTGCGTACACCGCGTCGGTGTGTCTCGCGGGGCACGACGGTAACGGCATCCCCTCGATGGGTGAGGCGATGGTCTGCGACTTCGAGGGAACGATCGTCGAGCGCGGTGACTCCACTCCCGACCGTGTCGTCACCGCGACCATCGAGCCTGCGCGGGCGGATGCTGCACGACGGGAGTGGGGCGTGGAGAACAACATCTACCAGCTGGGCCACCGTGGATACACCGCTCTCGCAGGCGGGGCGACGGATTGCCCTTACACCTACATGAGTGACCTCGTGGCCGGCCGTTATCGGGTCCCGTGGGAAGACGCCGTGCAGATCGTCGACGGAACGAGCGAAGGTTACGGGCCGCCCCGCCCGGCGGGATCCGGCGTGGACACCGCCCGGATCGGATTCGGCATTCGGTGAAGGGCCGGGCGTCCGGCGCGGAATGTGACGCGCACGTAACGGCAATGTGAAAGCTTCCGGATTCTGGGATGAAGCCTCGACAATTAGTCCGGGCTGCATCTATCTTTCGACTGACGCAATCGGTTGCACAACCAATTGCGCATCTCGACGGAGAGGCTTCACGTATGACATCCCAGAGCGGTGACCGCGCATCGGTCGCGGATCGGGCCCACTACGACATCGGTGCCATGACCGAAGGCGACGTGTACAAGTTGCTGTCGTGCGCGGTGCAACCCCGGCCGATCGCGTGGGTCTCTACCGTCTCCGCCGACGGGACTCGGAATCTCGCACCGTTCAGCTTCTTCACCGTCGCCTCACGAAACCCCGCGACCCTGGTGATCTCCATCGGCGAACGCATCGGGTCACCGGGCGAGCCGAAGGACACCCTGGTCAACGTCCGCGAGACCGGCAATTTCGTCGTCAACATCCCCGCCGCCGACACAGTGGAAGCCGTCACCGCATCGTTCGCCACCGTCGAACCGGACGTCGACGAGTTCACCCTCTCGGGCGCGACACCGATCCCGTCACACTCCGTTTCGGCACCGTCGGTACTCGAATCGCTCATCTCGCTGGAGTGCGAACTGCTCCGCGAAATAGACCTCGGCACCGACACCCTCGTACTCGGGACCGTCACGACCGTCACGTCCCGGCCGGGTCTACTGTCGGAGAGCCTGCACGTGGATACCCTGGAACACCCCTTTCTCGGCCGTCTCGCCGGGCCGTTCTACACAACGAGCATGAACAGGGTCGCGCAGTGACCGCGGCGGGCAAGCTGGACGCACCCGAAGCGCCCTCCGACGTGGATACCATCAATATCGCAGTGGTGCAGACGGAATCGCGCTCCGGTCAGTGGCAACGCAACATCGACATGGTGGCCGAAACCGTTCGCCGCCTCGCCGCCGAGGGCTCGGACATCATCGTTCTCCCGGAGTTCTTCGCCACCGGGTACGACCTCGAGGGCGACATCCGGTCCATCGCCGAAGAGGTGCCCGGCAGGACGTCCGACGCACTGGCCGACCTCGCCGCTCAAACAGGCACCGTCCTCGTTACCGCGCTCCCGCACCGCACCCCGGAAGGAACCGTCACGGACAGTTCCCTCGTGGTCGGTCCGGACGGACTGCTCGCCCTCGGGCACAAGCGATTCCTCTGGGGGCAGGAAAATTCGGTGTTCACCCCGGGTGCGCAGAGCGGACTCCTCGTGCCCACACCGTTCGGAACAATCGGCGTGGTCATCTGCTACGAAGCAGGATTTCCCGAAACGGTGCGGGCTCTGGCGCGCCGCGGAGCCGACATCATCGCAGTCCCCTCGGCGTTCGGTCATCCGCGCCTGCACGTGTGGAAGCTGCTGACGCGATCGCGAGCACTGGAGAACGGGGTTGTCGTCGCCGCGGCCGGTCTCACCGGCCGCACGGGCGGTGGCCCCCGGTTCGCCGGGCACAGCGTCATCGTCGGTCCGCGCGGCCGCACCATCGCCGAGTTGGACGAGAGCGTCGGTGCCGTCGCGGCAGTCGTCGCCCGCAATTCGCTTTCCGAAGCCCGCCGGGAAGTCCCGTACCTGCAGGACCTGCTACGTCTCGGAGGAATAGCCGAGAACACGAGCACCACCGAGAAGACACTGGAGAGGAACTGAGATGTTCGATCTGAGATCAGCCGATCTGCTGCGCGCGTTCACGCGCCAGCTCGAACTGTGCAAGGTCCGGCCCGGGGAACAAGTGGTGATCCTGGCGGAACCGGCCAGTCGCGGCGACTATGTTGCCGCCGCATTCGGTGCCGCCCAGAGTCTCGGCGCTCAGGTGCTGTCGGCGACCGTTCCGGGTGGTAGCGCCGCGCCGATGCCCAGCACCCACACCGGTGCCGGCCCTGGCCTGGTCTCCGTGATGAACAGCGTGGCGACGCAGAACCTGCTCAAGGCAGCCGATCTCGTCGTCGACCTCACGAGCGAGGGGTTCATCCACGCACCCATCCAGCAGGAGATTCTCGCCTCGGGCACCCGCATCATCTTCGTCTGCGACGCACCGGACGTGCTGATCCGCAATATGCCCCAGGAAGGCGACAAGGAGCGCGTACAGGCGGGCGTCGATCTGGTCCGGCAGGGATCGATCATGCGCATCACCAACGAGGCCGGCACCGATCTCACAGTGGAACTGCGTAATTCGCAGCCCGAGTTCCAGGTCGGCTTCGCGGACGACAAGGGACGATGGGATCACTGGCCCAGCACCATGGTGTTGTGCTGGCCCGAAATCTCCAACGGCCGGATCGTCCTGTCCGAAGGCGACATCCTGTTGCCCTTCAAGGAATACGTCCGCGAGCCCACGACCCTCACCGTGACGAACGGCCACATCGACGAGGTGACCGGCGGAGCGGAAGCAACATTGCTGAACATGTTCTTCGCCGACTCCAACGACAAATGGGCCCGTTACCTCTCGCACATGGGCTGGGGACTGATGAAGTCGGGCGACTGGTTCGCCGCAGCGATGTACGGCAAGGACGACATCATGGGCATGGATGCCCGGGCGTTCGCCGGGAGCTTCCTCTGGTCGACCGGACCTCACCCAGTTCTCGGGCGTGACTCCTACGCGCATCTCGACATCGGAATGCGCTCGTGCACCGTGTCCATCGACGGCATCGATGTCGTCACCGAAGGCCGATTGGTGGAGAACTGACATGGCACCCATCCAAGTAGTGATCGCAGGCGGAGGGCTCGGCGGACTCACGGCGGCACTCGCGCTGCGTCATCGGGGCCTGCAGGTCACCGTCCTGGAAGCGGCGGCCGAACTGGGCGAAGTCGGCGCGGGAATCCAGACCGCCCCGAACGCGAGCCGGATTCTCATCGGCCTCGGAATGCGACGCCAACTCGAGGCCATCAAGACCGAGCCCATGGATCAGGTGCGACGCCGATGGGAGAACGGCAAAGTTGTCGCGCTCACCTCGCTCGGTGAGTACTGCAAGGAGAAGTTCAACGCGCCGTACTGGCACTACCATCGAGCGGATTTGCATTCGGCGATCCATGTCAAGTGCCTCGATCCCGAGGGCCCCGGTCCCATCGTGGAGTTCGTGACCGACGCACAGGTGGTCGACGTCGACCGCACGAATCCCTCGCGCCCGGTGGCAGTCACGTCGAACGGCGGACGATACGAGGCCGATGTGGTCATCGGCGCGGACGGCATCCGCTCGACCGTGCGCGATGTCATCGGCCTACCGGACACGCTGGTCTTCTCGGGCGAAATGGCCTTCCGTGCACTGGTTCCCGGAGACCGCGTCGTCAAAGATCCCGCAACCCGCTGGCTCGTGGACCGTTACCAGAGCACGATCTGGTACGGCCCCGACCGTCACCTCGTCCACTACATGATCAGGGACGGGGAGTACCTCAACATCGTCGCTCTCGTCCCGTGCACCGACGAGGTGCGCGACGGAGGACCCAGGCTGGTGGGGCCCGAAGAGCTGATGGCGGCCTTCCCCGGCTGGGACGACCGCGCGCTCGCGATGATGGCCAAGGCCGACGAGAACGTGCTGTGCCAGGCCCTGTACTACCGCAGGCCCGATCCGAGATGGGTCGAAGGCCGGGTCGCCCTCCTGGGCGACGCGTGCCATGCCATGCTGCCCTACCAGGCCCAGGGCGCCTCGCAAGCCATGGAGGACGCCGCAGTCCTCGCGGAAGAACTCGGCAGGGTAACCGTCGCCGGAATCGATGAAGCGTTGGCGCGCTACGTATCTCGTCGCGCGCGGCACGCTCGCATGGTGCAGGATGCAAGCCTGCAGAACAAGACCTTCTATCACCTACCCGACGGACCCGAGCAACAGCTGCGGGACGCGACACTGGCGTCGTTCTCTGGGGAATCCGATATCTCGTACGACTGGCTCTGGAGCGGCACACCGCTCGACGACAGCGACGACGAGAAATTCCACTACGCGTTCGTCCGATAGCGAAATCGGATGCAGCGCACTCATATCCGCGCCGGAGGGTTGCGATGAAAACTGGTGACCAAGTAGTACAGGAACTCCCCTGGAAGTGGGGAGTGCAAGGGAAAATCTTCATCATCGGCGGTCTCGGGTACATGTTCGATGCCTGGGATGTCGCACTGAACGGGTTCTTGACGCCGCTGCTCGGCACCTACTGGGATCTGACCACCGCCGAGCGGGGCCTGGTCGCCACCGGAAACCTGGTGGGCATGGCGGTCGGTGCCGTGGTGTGGGGCACTCTCGCCGACCGGATGGGCCGCAAGCGTGCCTTCTCCCTGACGCTGCTGATCTTCGCGCTGTTCTCGGTGCTCGGCGCTTTCTCGCCGAACTTCGAAGTCTTCATTCTGCTCCGCTTCCTCGCCGGCTTCGGCCTCGGTGGTTGTATCCCCGTCGACTACGCACTGGTCAGCGAGTTCTCGCCCCGAAAGATTCGCGGCAAGGTCCTCTCGGCTATGGACGTGTGGTGGCCCATCGGCGCCACCGTGTGCGGCGTGGTCGCTACGCTCCTCGTGCCGATCGACGGCGACGTGCGCTGGCGATACATGTTGCTGTTCATGGTTCTGCCCGCACTGCTGCTCTTCTGGGTACGACGCGGCATTCCGGAGTCACCGATCTATCTCGCCAAGGTCGGCCGCGAGGCCGAGGCTCGTGCAGTCATCGACGACATGGTCGAGCGAACCGGTGCGCCGGTGGTCGAGTACGTCATCGTTCCGGAAACCGAATCGCGCGGTCCCGGCGGCCTGAGGGCCGGCTGGACGCAGCTCAAGTCCGTGTGGACCTACAGCCCCGGCATCACGGCCACCGCATGGATGTTGTTCGTCTCGATCATGCTGCTCTACTATGCCGCGCTCAGTTGGATGCCCTCGATCCTGCGGGCCGAAGGCTACGGGGAGTTTGCGGCCTTCGCCGGCACGACACTGATGACCGGCGTCGGAATCGTCGGCGTGCTCACCTCCGCGCTTTTGGTCGAGGTGTTCGGACGTAAATGGGTCATCGGGTTGTCCGGACCTGTCGCCGGTGCCGCGCTGGTGCTGTTCGCGATGATGCTGGACGTGCAGTCCGTCGCCCTGATCTGGCTCGGCATCTTCGGATTCGTCATCCAGCTCACGATTCCCGTGCTGTACTGCTACGTCTCCGAGCTGTATCCGACGACGATCCGCGCATCCGGCTTCGGCTACGCCTCGTCCGTCAGCCGTGTCGCTACCGGTTTCGCACCGTTGCTGTTCGGATCGGTGATGTGGCCGATCCTCGGCCTGCCGCTGACCTTCGGCATCGTCACCGCATTCGTCGTGTTCGCCGTGCTCTGGATGTCGTACTTCGCACCCGAGACAAAGAACCGCGAACTCGACACGCTCGTAGACGATTCCACGATCGACGGCGGAACCCCCGACGCTGTCGGGGGAGAGGTCCGGGTCTGATGAAGCCCGCACGATTCGACTATCACCGCGCACGCGACGTACAGGGCGCACTCCGGTTGCTTTCCGATCTGGGTGAGGACGCGAAGATCATCGCGGGCGGTCAGTCACTGGTCGCCATGATGAACTTCCGTCTCGCCCGCCCGGCTCACCTCGTCGACGTCGGTGCACTTCACGCGCTGCGTTACGTTCGCAGGGAAGACGACGGGCTCCACATCGGAGCGCTCACCACCCATCTCGAAGTGGAGTCGGGCGGCCTCGATGCGGACTTCGCTGTGCTCGGCGAAGCGATGCGATGGGTCGGCCACTACCCGATCCGGACGCGGGGCACGGTGGGCGGGAGTATCGCGCACGCCGACGCGACGGCGGAATGGTGCCTTCTCGCAGTGCTTCTCGACGCCGTGATCGTCGTCGAAAGCGTGCGCGGACGGAGGTCGATCGATGCGGGCTCGTTCTTCTTCGGTTTCTATTCCACCGAATTGGCATTCGACGAGATGATCGTCGAGATCGTCTTCCCGCACGCGGCTCCCCACGCCGCGGTAACGGAGTTCGCGGAACGGCAGGGCGACTTCGCGATCGTCGCAGCCGCCGTTTCGCTGGATCTCCGCGGGGTCGAGGTCGTGGGCGGGAGGGTCGCACTGGGTGGTGTCGGGGCCACGCCGGTGCGATCACCCGAGGCCGAACGGGTACTGGCCGCCGGCGGCACGTTCGACGACTGCGCCGAGGCCGCCGCCGACGCGCTCGAACTCGAGGACGACGGCGCGTACACCGCCGATTATCGCCGCACCCTCGTCCGCACGCTGGTGGCCCGAGCGTGCGGAGACGCACTGGTCTCCCAAGGAGTTTCGTCATGACGACTGTTGCACCCAGCCATGGGGAGGGCACCCCGGGGAAGTTCGTAGGAAGATCCGTGGCACGTCGAGAAGACCCGCGGTTGCTCACCGGCCGCGGCCGGTTCGTGGACGACATCTCCATGCCCGGCATGCTGCACGCCCAGTTCGTTCGTAGCACGGTGGCTGCGGGTTCGGTGACCGCGCTCGATGTGTCGGATGTCGTCGGCGTCGACGGTGTGCGTGCGGTGTTCACCGCCTCCGATCTCGCACTGAAACCGATCCGGGCCGAGCTGAGCAGGCCGCTCGAGGAGTTCGTTCCGACCGACATGCCGATTCTGAGCAGTGACCGGGTCCGGTACGTCGGTGAGCCGCTGGCACTCGTCGTCGCCGACGATGCCTACACCGTCGAGGACGGACTCGAAGCCGCCCGGGTGGCTTACGACACCGTTGTCGCGGTGACCTCTGCGGATCAGGCGCTCACACCGGGCGTGCCGCTGGTGCACGACGAGGCGGTGAACAACACGGTGGTGGACGTGCAGATGTTCGCGACCGAGGGCATCGACGAGATCTTCGATGCCGCGCACACGGTCGTATCGGTGCAGTCGCGCACCGGGCGCCAGAACGCGCTCCCACTCGAGACGCGGGGATGCATCGCATACTGGGACGACCGCGACGAGCAGTTGATCATCCATATCTGCACGCAGATTCCCCACCAGGTACGCACCGTGACGGCCCACTGCCTCGGGCTCGACGAGCGTCAGGTCCGGGTGATCGTTCCCGACATGGGTGGCGGATTCGGCCAGAAATGTGTGGTCGGGCGCGAGGAGATCGCCGTTGCCGCCGCCGCTTTGAAGCTGCGCCGACCGGTGAAATGGATCGAGGACCGCAAGGACGCTCTGACCGCGTCGTTCCTCGCCCGCGAGCAGCAGTACGACGTGCGTGCCGCGTTCGACGCCGACGGACATATTCTCGGGCTCGACGCCGACGTGATCTGCGACATGGGTGCGTATTCCTGCTACCCGTTCACCGCCGGCATCGAACCGCTGATGGCCGCAGCCGAAATGCCCGGTGTCTACCAGGTGCCTGCCTACCGTGTCCGGGGACGGTCGATCTTCAGCAACAAGACCCCCACTGCCCCGTACCGCGGAGTGAGCCGGCCCCAGTATGTGATGGTCATGGAGCGGCTGTTCGAGAGAGCTGCCCGGGAGTTGGGTCTCGACGCGGTGGAGATCAGGCGTCGCAACGTGATCACGGCGTTCCCGTACACGGGGATCAACAACGTGACCTACGACCCCGGCTCCTACCTGGAGGCGCTCGACGAGTGTGAGAAAGCCCTTCGCGACGAAGGCTGGTACGAGTTCAGGGAACGCGCGGAAGCGGAAGGCCGGCACGTCGGGATCGGCTACTCGTGTTTCAGTGAACGTACTGGTTATGGAAGCACGGCATTCGCAGCACGGAAGATGAAAGTCGTGCCCGGATTCGACATCTCGGAGGTCCGCATGGATGTCTCCGGGACAGTGTCAGCCACCACGGGCACGATGAACCATGGCCAGAGTCACGAGACCACGATGGCGCAGATCGTCGCAGATCGTCTCCGTGTCCAGGTAGAGCAGGTCAAGATCGTGCAAGGCGATACCGAGCGGATCACCTACGGGTTCGGCTCGTTCGCTTCGCGCTCGATCACGATCGGCGGGAGCGCCGTGTCCGTCGCGGCAGATAAACTCGGCCGGAAACTGTGCGAGATTGCGGCGCACCTGCTGGAGACCCGCAGCGATAATGTGGAACTCGCCTCCGGTCGCGTCCGGCAGATCGACGACCACTCGAAGTTCGTCAGTTATCAGGACATCGCGGACGTGGCCTATCTCCGTGCGCAGTTGCTGCCCAAAGGCGTCGATCCCGGATTGTCCGCAACTGCAAGTTTCGACGTGTTCAACGACGGAACGTTCTCCAACGCGACGCACGGTGTCGTGGTCGAACTGCACGAAGGCACCGGAAAAGTGGAGATTCTCAGGTATTTCTGCGTGGAGGACTGCGGGGTCGCCATCAACCCGAAAGTCGTCGAAGGGCAGTGCCGTGGCGGTATCGCCCAGGGCATTGCGGGTGCGTTGTTCGAGCAGGTCTCGTACGACGACAACGGGAACCCGTTGTGCGCGAGCTTTATCGACTACAAGGTACCGACAGCCTGTGAGATACCGGAGGTCGGGATCCACCATCTCGAAACCCCCTGTCTGTTCACCGAATCCGGTGCCAAGGGTGCCGGTGAGGGAGGGACGATCGGTGCGCCCGCCGCAGTCCTCAATGCTGTCAATGACGGCTTGCGCCGCACGGGTGTGGAACTGAACAACACGCCCATCACACCGGTAGCCGTTCAGCACGCTTTGGCGAAGGGAATCGCATGACGAACAAGCAACTGCTCGAATTGACCGTCAACGGTGTGCATCACGAGGTGATCACTGAACCGCGCCGCACGCTGGTGGACGTGCTGAGACACGATCTGAGGTTGACCGGTACGCACGTGGGATGTGAGCACGGTGTATGCGGCGCGTGCACAGTCCTGATCGACGGCAAGCCCGCCCGCGCGTGCCTCACCTTCGCTGCGCAGGTAGAGAATTCCGAGGTCCGCACAGTGGAGTCGCTGGGCAGCGACGGGATACTGACCGACCTGCAACAGGCGTTCGCCGACCACCACGGTTTGCAGTGCGGGTTCTGTACACCGGGCTTTCTGATGCTCGCCGAGGGCTATCTCGCCGAGAATCCGGACGCCACCAAGGACGAAATCCGCGAGGTGGTCGCGTCGAACTACTGCCGTTGCACCGGATATCAAACCATCGTCGAGGCGATCGATGCCTGTGCCGAGCAGCGTCGCTGCGCCGGTTGCCTGAAGCCCTGACGTCAGACCCGAACGGAGAAATGCTGTGTTATTGACCAATACACTCGACATCGATGCGGCAGCCGACGACGTATTTCGTTTGATCAACGATGACGTCGAAAAGGTGGCGACGTGCGTACCCGGCGCAGCGATCACCGGCAAGGACGGTGACACGTTCCTCGGAGGAGTCAAGGTCAAGGTCGGGCCGATCAGTGCGTCTTACTCCGGTACCATTCGTTTCCTCGAGATCGACCGGGATGCAAGGACACTGAAGCTCGCGGCCAAGGGTGCCGACTCGCACGGCAATGGTGACGCGGAGGCAGAGGTAGCGATCACCGTAGAACAGGTCGGCAACGGATCGCGGCTCACACTCGTTACCGACCTGGTGATCAGCGGCAAGATCGTCTCGTTCGGCAAGGGCGCGATCGTGGCCGTGTCCAACAAGGTGCTGCAACAGTTCGCTGTCAACCTCGGCGCGATGCTGGCCGGTGGCCAAGCGGTGCCGGCGGCTGCGTCCGTGCCGGTTACACACACATCCCATTTCACTGGTGCGCCACAACAGTTCGCTGCTCCGGGAGGTGGATCGGTAGCGGGAGAATTCGATGCGCTGGCCATGATTCCTGCACCGGCTCGCAAATACGGGCTCGTGACCGCAGTCTTTCTTGCAGGCATGGTGGAAGGTTGGCTCGTCACGCGTGCCTTCCGCCGGCGGTAGGCACCCGCCGTCACCGATGTCAGATCAGGCTGCGGGGACGGATGGCGTTCGCGAGATCGACCAGGACGTAGCGATGCGCGCGCTCGGGGCACTTGCGGGCGAGTTCGCGAAGGGCGGCTTCGGTGCCGCGGCGCAGACCGTTCTCCGTGAACCGGCTGTCGAGGATCCGGCCGTGGTCACGCCGGGGGGATCGTCCGGCCCGGATCCATTCGAGGGCGGTGCCGAGAACCAGGGCGCGCATCTGCAGGGCGCGGCCCTCGTCGGCGGGCAACGACGACACACGCTTCGCGGCGTCGAGGAGGTCGGCATCGGTCAGCTCGTCGATGTTGCCGTGACGCAGCAGGATCAGCGCTGCGGTCATGTTCGCGACGTTGTGGTGTCGTGACGTGTGGGGAACCTGGTCGAGGACGTCGACCGCGTCGCCGGTCCTGCCGCTGCCCGCGAGTTGGCGGGCGAGGCCGAAGGCGGCACTGACCACGCTGTGATCGGTGCGCCACACCGTGCGGTAGAAGTTCTCGCAGAAGGCACGCCAGGACGCGGGATCATCGCTCTCCCAGTGTTCGAGCGTCAATTCCGCGGTGGCGGCCAGCGCGAGTTTGGGTGCGAGTTCACCCGGCAATGCCTGCAGCACCCGATCGAAGCGGGCGAATGCGCCTTCGTAGTCTTCTTGTAGCAGGGCAGCGTTACCGGCGTACCAGTCGATACGCCAATCGGCGCCGGTCTCTCGTTCGAGCCGGGTGAGGATCTCGATGGCTTGTTCGCCGCGCCCCAGATCCAGATTGGCCCGCACTTCGGCGAGAGTGATCTCGCGGGAGAACGCGGCGTCGGTGGTTCCGGACACGCGCTCGAGTCCGTTGTCTCGGGCGTGCCGCAACGAGTCGAGGGTCTGCTGGGGTTCGCTGTGCACGGCTGCGGTGAGAAGGGCGGCACTCGGATCCGCGGGGTCGAGCAGCGGCACGGGCAGCGCCGCCGTAACGGCGCGAGGGGAGAGCACCACCGTACGATCGACTCCGTCGGCAAGCGCGTCGGTGCGAGCCACATCCTCATCGGTGCCGAAGGTCGTGCGTTGCGGGCTGAACATCGTGGAGAACCCGGGATGTTCGGTGCGGGTCTGCTGCGACAGGATTTCACGGAGCACTCCGGTGAGCTGGCCGGCAACCTCGTCGGCCGACGAGAACCGCAGGGCTGGATCCGCGTTCGTCGCGCGCAGGAGCAGGCGGTGGAACGAGTCGAATTCGGCGAGCAACGGAGCCTTTGCCGGTGTGGGCAGTCCGTCGAGGTACCGGCCCTTCTCCGAGGGCATTTCCAAGGTGAGTACCGCGAGCGTGCGGCCCACGGTGTAGATGTCGCTGGCGACGGTGGGACCCGTCCGCACGATTTCGGGAGCTTGATATCCGGGGGTGCCGTACAGGTACCCGTAGTCCTCGATGCCTGCCACGGCGCCGAGGTCGATCAGTTCGAGTTGCTCGTCGGTCACCATGATGTTCTCGGGTTTGAGGTCGTTGTAGACGAGACCGATCTCGTGCAGATACTGCAGCGCCGGAAGAACTTCCAGCATGTAGGCGATGGCCTGCTCCACCGGCATCCGTTGTGGCTTCGAGTACGTGTCGAGGACTTCCCTCAGCGTGTGCCCGCCGACGTACTCCATGACGATGTAACCCATCGGCGTGCCGTCGGGGAGTGGGTGCTCGACGAAGTTGTAGATGCGCACGATGCTCGGGTGGCTGACTTCCGCGAGGAATTGCTGCTCGGCGACCGCGACGGCTTGCGCCTCCGCATCACCCGAGTGCAGCAGACCCTTGAGGACAACCCACCGATCGCTGACATTGCGGTCCACAGCGAGGTAGATCCAGCCGAGCCCGCCGTGCGCGAGGCACCCTTGGATCTCGTACTGGCCCGCCACGAGGTCTCCGCGCTGCAGGACAGGGGTGAAGGAGTAGGGCGACCCGCACCGCGGGCAGGTGCCCGCTGTCGGTCCCGGGCCGGACGGTGTGCTGCGCCCGACCGGTTCGCCGCACTTCCAGCAGAACCGTTTCCCCTCCGCGACATGCGGCGTGCGCAGCACGGCGTGCATCGGGTCCTGTGGCGCAGCGACCGGGACGTCGACCAGTCCTGCGATGCGGCGACGGCCCGTTCCGCGCGGCCGGGTACGCCGGCTCGAGGAACGCTGAGAGGGAATCGAACGCTCGGACGGACCCGTGGCCGGGAGCGGGGCCCGCTGCGTTCCCTGCCCCGGCGCGGTCTCGCTCTGCGCGCTCGTGGAAGCGGAGTCTGCGTCGTCGGGCGTGCGGTTGGCGGACATCACTTCCTCAATCCACATACGTGGGTGCCGGTGGCTCCGGCGCGGGCCCCAGTACCGATAGGTACCTGTCGTAGAGCGCGGTCCAGGTGCCGTCCGAGCGGATACGTTCCAGTGTGCGGTTGACGAACCGAACCAGGTCGTCGTTGCCCCGGGTGATCCCGATTCCGTACGGTTCCGTGCGCAGCGAGTCCCCGACGACTTCGACGTACGGGTCCTGGGCGGCGAAGCCCGCCAGGATCGTGTCGTCGGTGCTCACGGCGTCGACCTGCCGTTGCTGGAGCACCACCAGGCAGTCCGCCCAGGACGGGACCGTCAGAATCGACGCGGACGGCTGTACCTCGCGCATCCGCTCGAGCGAAGTGGTGCCGTCGACGATGCACACGCGTCGCCCCACGAGGTCGGAGACGTTGCGGATCCCGGAATTTCTGACCACGAGCACACGTTGCTCGGCGCGCAGATAGGTTGTGGAAAAGTCCACGAGTTCGCGACGCGCGCACGTGATGCTCATCGTCTTCGCCACGATGTCCACCGTCGAAGTCTGCAGCGCCTCCTCGCGCTCGGCGGAACTGAGAATCCGGAAATCGACCGATTCGGGACTGCCGAGGAGATCACGGGCGATTTCACGAGCGATGTCGACATCGAAGCCGGTGATGTCACCGGTGGTGGGGTCGCGATAACTCAGCAGATTGCTCCCGGCGTCGAGTCCGACGATCAGGCGGCCCCGGGCGCGGATCGCGTCGAGGGTCGGTCCGGAGTCGGCGCCGTTCGGGCGCAGGCTCGCGGTGGGGTCACCACATTCCGGTGAGGCGGATGTCGGCCCGGACGGTTCGGCGATCCTGGCGCCTTCCGGAAGCGGGAAGGTTCTCTCGGCGGTCTCGACGACGGAGGGACCAGGGGAAGGCTGTGTGCCGCAAGAGGATACGAGAGCAGCAGTGGCACACAGTGCAGCGGCGAAGGCGGAGGTGCGGCGCGATCTCATTGGTACTCCCTGATCCGTCGCCACAGTCCGATGCCGCTTCCCGTGAGCGCGATGACGACGAGGATCACGGCGGCCGGAACGAGCCCCGACAATGTGCGGGAGGCACGGGACTCGTTGTCGCGTAGTTCGGTACGTGATTCTGCGATGGCGGTCGAGAGGGCACCGTCGAGTGTTGTGAACTGTGCGGTGGATTCGTCCGGGCCGGGTCCGATCACCAGGACGACGGCGGCCTCGTAGTCGCCGCGTTCGAGAGCGTCCGTCGTGCGCGCATGAGAATTGATCCACGCGTCGCGGGCTGCCTGCGCACGCTGTACCGCTTCGGCCCCGGCTTCGGTCGGGTCGGCGCCGCCGTACCGTTCGAGAAGTTCCCCGAGCCGGGTGATCCGCTCGCCGTACGTTCCGTCGTACGCGCCGGTGGAGTGGCGTTGCGCCAGCAGCAGCGTTTCGGCGGTGCGTGACTGCTGGGCGAGGATTCTGCTCTCCGTGAGGACCGCCAGTGGTTCGGCGCCCTGTTCGAGGGCGCGTTCGGTGGCGTCGGAGGACACCAGTCCCGCGACAAGAAGCCAGGCGAGCAGCGACCCGGCCGCGGCGATGGCCACCAGCAGACCGAGATTGAACGTGCGGCGGGTTTTGCGGCTGACCAGCATGTGAACCGCGACGAGCGCGGCGACGGTGACGAGCAGCAGTCCGATCGCCGGCCAGGGTGGCCGCACCGCGGCACGCTGAGTGGCCTCGACCGCGGAGATCCCTTCCGACTGCAGTTCCTGCGCCGCGGGCAGCAACACGGACTGCATCATGTACGACGCTTCCCCGAGGTAGGCGGAGGCGACGGGATTGCCGACGCGCGAATTGGCGCGCGCGGTCTCGATCAGCCCGGTGTAGACGGGCAGCATGCGTCCGATCTCGGTGAGGTTGCGGGTGCTGTGGGCCTGGTCCGCGGTGAGACCGGCCGCGGCGATCACGAGATGGTCGGAGGCCTCGGCGAGGGCGTCGAGATAACGCTCCCGAACCTCGGCGGGCTCGATGCCCCCGGAGATGAACCCTGTCACCGCGGCGGCGTCCGCGACGGACAGCGCGCTGTACAGGTTTTGGGAAGCGTTCGCGAGCGGTTCGGTCGTCGCGAGGAGCCGGCCGTGCGTGTCCTGCCGTGCGCCCACGAGTTGCACCGTCACCACGCACGACGCGACGAGCAGGACGGCGAGCACACCCGCGAGGACCGCGAAGAGCACGGGAGTGGACTGCAACGTGCTGCCGCGTCGGCGGGCAGCGCGTACAACCGGGTTTTTGGGATCCTCGGTACGCTGGTTGTGGTTCTCGACCGGTAGAACAGTAGGGGTCAGGCGAATATCCACCGCATAACCCCCTTCTCAGGTTGCCGGTTTTGTGGAGCATATAAGCAGCACGCGAAAGAATGTGCCGACCACGGACACGGGATCTCCTCGCCCGAGCACTTCCGTGACGGCTGGGACCAGGGAGCGGACAGGATGCGCGGTGACGGGGACGGCTGGGCCGTCGGGCCGGACGGTGACAAGCGGTGGGGACGGCACGGTGCCGCCGGATTGCTCCTGCGCGCGCCGCTTCCGGACGGGACTCCCGCTGTTCTCCTGCAGCACCGGGCGGCGTGGAGTCATCAGGGCGGAACGTGGGCACTGCCCGGCGGCGCTCGCGACTCGCACGAAAGCACCGTCGACGCGGCGGTCCGCGAAGCGCACGAGGAGGCCGGGATCGAGGTGACGGCACTCGCCGTGCGTGCCGTGCGGGTCACCTCCGGGTCGGTGGGCGGGTGGACCTACACCACGGTCGTCGCCGACGCTGCTGCTCCGCTCGACACCACGCTCAACGGTGAGAGCACCGAACTCCGCTGGGTGCCCGAAGAGCAGGTCGGCGAGATGCCGTTGCACGCGGGTTTCGCGGAGGCGTGGCCCGCCCTGCGCACCCGCCCGGTACGGATGCTGCTCGACACCGCGAATGTCCTCGGCTCGACCGGGCCGACGGGCTGGTGGCGGGATCGTCCGGGCGCGACGAGTGCTCTGCTCGCGAATCTCGCCGCCGTCCTTCCCCGGACCGTCGAGCTTCCGGACGGCCTGTTCGGATGGGTGCCGCAGGTCGAGGCGGTCCTCGAAGGAGCTGCCCGCGGTGCGGCGACGGACGACGCCCGCATTCCCGTGCACACCGCGGAGGGGAGCGCAGACGACGAACTGGCCCGCCTCGCGGCAAGTACTGCGACCGCGGTCGACCCGGGGGTCACGGTCGTGGTCACCGCCGACCGCGGACTTCGTGACCGGCTTCCCGGCAACGCGGTGACACTGCCCCCGTCCGCTGTCCTGGCGTGGCTCTAGAGCGCGCCGTTCACGGTGTGGGCAGCGCGGCTTTCAGCGCCGCTGCGGCGGCGCGCGGATCGGCGGCTTCGGTGATGGCCCGCACGACGGCGATCCGGGTGGCGCCCGCGTCGAGGACCTGAGGCAGCCGCTCGAGATCGATCCCGCCGATCGCGAACCACGGCCTGCGCGGATGCGACTTGTGGACCTCTCGCAGCACGCTCAGACCCGCTGCCGGACGACCCGGTTTGGTCGGGGTGTCCCACACCGGACCCGACGCGAAATAGTCGACTCCCTCTTCGATGTCGGCGAGCGACGCCTGCCCGCGGGTGCCGGTCGACCGGCCGATCACGATGTCGTCGCCGAGGATGCTTCGCGCATGCTCGACCGGCAGGTCGCCCTGGCCGAGGTGGAGGATGTCGGCACCCGCGGCAAGGGCGATGTCGGCTCGGTCGTTGACCGCCAGCAACGCACCGTGGCGCGCGCATGCGTCGGCCAGGATGGACAGGGCTGCGAGTTCGTCACGCGCCTCGAGCCGGCCGTACTTCTTCTCACCCGCCGAACCCTTGTCGCGCAGCTGAACGATGTCGACACCGCCGGTCAGCGCCTCGTCGATGAAACGGGCGAGGTCGCCGGTGTCGCGGCGCGCGTCGGTGCACAGGTACAGCCGGGCGGTCGCGAGACGCCCACGGGGGTCGGGATGGTTGCCGCGGTAGGTGGTCACGGTCAAGACGGTAACCTCTCGGGTAGACGAGATACGACACGGGAGTCCCGAGGTACACGGGGCTGAGAGGGGGCCTGCCGGCCCCGACCGTTATGACCTGAACCGGATCATGCCGGCGCAGGGAGTGAGGTGGACCGATGACAACAGTGGCAGTCGTGGGTGGCGGAGTGATCGGTCTGTCGATCGCGTGGCGCGCGGCCCGCTCGGGGTATGTCGTCACCGTCCACGATCCGGATCCCGGTTCGGGTGCGTCCTGGGTGGCAGGCGGAATGCTCGCCCCGTTGTCCGAAGGGTGGCCCGGCGAAGGCCACGTCCTCGAACTCGGTGCCGCGTCGCTGCAGCGCTGGCCCGAGTTCGCGGCACTCCTCCGGTCCGGGACCGGCATCGACCTGGTGACCTCCACCGCGTCGATGACGGTGGCTCTCGACGCCGCAGACGCCGCGGACCTGCGCACGGTCGCCGAGTGGGTTCAGGCGCAGGGCCACGAGATGCGGGTGCTCTCCCGTGCGGAGGTGCGAGACCTCGAACCGTCCCTCGGGCCTCGCATCCGTCTCGGTTTGCTCGCGTCGGCGGAATTGTCCGTGGACAACCGGGCGCTCGTCGTCGCCCTGCGTCGTGCCGCTGTCGATGCCGGTGTCCGATTCTCCGAGGCGCCGGTCGCCGACCTCGCCGACCTCGACGCGGATCGCGTGGTGCTCGCGGCCGGTTCCGCCTCCTCCCGGTTGTGGCCGGCCCTGCCGGTACGGCCCGTCAAGGGCGAGATCCTGCGGTTGCGGATGCGCCCCGGAGCGACTCCGCTTCCGGAGCGCACCATCCGGGGCAACGTCCACGGCAGACCCGCCTACCTGGTACCCCGCCGCGACGGTCTCGTGGTCGGTGCCACCCAGTACGAGGCGGCGGATACGCAGGTGACCGTCGCGGGGGTGCGCGACCTGATCGCCGATGCGGAGGCACTGCTGCCGGCGATCGGCGAGTACGAACTCCACGAGGCGAGCGCGGGACTGCGCCCCATGACACCGGACAACCTTCCGCTCATCGGGCGGTTGTCGGAACGCGTGATCGCCGCGACGGGACACGGCCGCAACGGCGTGCTGCTCACACCCCTGACCGTCGACGCAGTGCTCGCAGAATTGTCCGAAGATCCCTTGTCCGAGGTGAAGCATGCTTCCCCTCAACGATTTACGGAAGTGGTAGCGCAATGACCAACGGAACCGGGTCGAACCGAACTCAGGTGGGCGTCACCGTCAACGGTGAGGACAAAGACTTCGCGGTGGCACCGACGATGTCGGAACTGCTGGCAGGTATGGGGCTGCCCGAGAAGGGCCTCGCCGTCGCAGTCGACGGCGTGGTGTTCCCCCGCAGCCGCTGGAGCGAGCGGGTCGCCGCGGGCGCACAGATCGAGATTCTCACGGCGGTCCAGGGTGGCTGAATTCCTCGACGGCCCTCCCGGCGACCCGGCCGCGGACCTGCCCCCGTTGACCATCGCCGACCGCACCTTCGGGTCCCGGCTGATCACCGGAACGGGCGGAGCGGCGAGTCTCGCTGCGCTGGAAGACGCGCTGGTCGCGTCCGGAACCGAACTGACGACCGTCGCGATGCGCCGCGTCGATCCGACATCGGGCACCGGTGTCCTCGACCTGGTGCGCCGGCTGGGGATCGCGCTGCTGCCGAACACCGCCGGTTGCCGCGGCGCGAAGGAAGCCGTGCTCACCGCGCAACTCGGACGTGAGGCGCTCGAGACCGACTGGGTCAAACTCGAAGTCATCGCCGACGAGCGGACACTGCTCCCCGACGCGATCGAACTGGTCGCGGCTGCCGAACAACTGGTCGACGACGGGTTCGTGGTCCTGCCGTACACGACGGACGATCCCGTGCTCGCGCGCCGGCTCGAGGACATCGGCTGTGCCGCGGTCATGCCGCTCGGCTCGCCCATCGGGACGGGCCTGGGCATTGCGAACCCGCATCACATCGAGATGATCGTCGAGGCGGCCGGGGTGCCGGTGATCCTGGACGCCGGAATCGGCACCGCGTCGGACGCCGCGCTCGCAATGGAACTCGGTTGCGACGCAGTGCTGCTCGCGACCGCGGTCACGCGCGCGAAAGAACCCGCGTTGATGGCCTCGGCGATGCGGCACGCGGTCGAAGCGGGATTCCGCGCACGCCATGCCGGACGGATTCCGAAACGGTTCTGGGCGCAGGCGTCGTCGCCTCTCGAACCCTGATGACGGGGCGGTAGCTGCGCGCGCGGTCCCGATCGTGCAGAGTATGGCCCATGATCGAAGTGACCGGACTGACCAAGACCTTCGGGTCCACGACCGCGGTCGACGATGTGACGTTCACGGTCCGCCCCGGCATCGTCACCGGGTTTCTCGGCCCCAACGGCGCCGGGAAGTCGACGACGATGCGCATGATCCTGGGCCTGGACCGCCCGACCTCGGGCAGCGCGCTCATCGGAGGCAAGCCGTATCGCAGCCTGACACGGCCGCTCCAGACGGTGGGAGCGCTCCTCGACGCGAAGTGGGTGCACCCCAACAGGACGGCGCGTGCGCACCTTCGGTGGCTCGCGGCGTCCAACGGCCTGCCGGCCTCCCGCGTGGACGAGGTGCTGCGCCAGGTCGGTCTCACCGAAGTCGCCGGGAAGCGCGCCGGTGGGTTCTCTCTCGGCATGTCGCAGCGGCTCGGTCTCGCCGGGGCGCTGCTCGGCGACCCGCAGGTGCTGCTCTTCGACGCGCCCGTCAACGGGCGCGACCCGGAGGGCATCATGTGGATCCGGCGCTTCATGCACGCCCTTGCGGCAGAGGGTCGCACCGTGCTGGTGTCGAGCCACCTGCTCTCGGAGATGGCACAGACCGCCGACCATCTGATCGTCATCGGGCGGGGACGCCTGATCGCCGACACGTCGGTGAAGGACTTCGTGGACCGGGCCTCCGAATCGGTCGTCGTGGTGCGCAGTCCTTCTGCCGGCGAGCTGCGCAGCGCCCTCACCGAGCGGGGGTACACCGTCCGCGAAGAGGACGGGGCGCTGCTGGTGCCGAACGTGGGCATTGCCGAGGTCGGTGAACTCGCCGCGTCGCGATCACTCGTGCTGCACGAACTGTCCAGCCGTAACGCGTCGCTCGAAGACGCATTCATGAAACTCACCGGGGGCCACGTGGAATTCCACGGCACCGGAACCGACGACGTCATGAAAGGCGGACTGTGATGGCGGGGACCGTGCTCGACACGCTGCGGGCCGAACGGATCAAACTCACCTCGGTGCAGTCGCCGTTGTGGTGCACGGTGGTGATCGTCGCGCTCGGGCTGGGCCTGGCCGCGGTTCTCGGTTCGGTCGCGCGCAGTTCGCTCACCGCGGACGACGAACTGATGCAGTTCTATCCCACTGTCGACGTCGCCGTCAGCGGTGTCACGGGATTCGGCGTGTTGGTGCTGATGATCCTGGCAGCACTGTCGGTCACCAGCGAATACCGGTTCGGCGTCATCCGCACGACCTTCCAGGCCACGCCCAACCGGACGCTCCTCCTGACGGTCAAGGCCGCGCTCATCGGTGTGCTCGGCGCGATTCTCACCGGCGTGCTCGGTCTCGCGTCGTTCCTTCTCGCGAAGATGCTGGCGGGACCGGATGCCGGACGAGATCTCGTACTCAGCGGCGAGCCGGCGTGGCGGGCGATCTACGGAATTCCGCTCTACGCGTTCCTCTGTGTGGTGCTCGCGATCGGTGTCGGTACGCTGCTGCGCCAGTCCGCCGGGACGATCGCGCTGCTGCTGCTGTGGCCACTGCTCATCGAGTCGCTGTTCGGATTGTTCGGATCGGTCGGACGTGAAATCCAACCGTTCCTGCCCTTCGCCAACGCCAACAACTTCCTCAGCATGGAGCAGGGCATCGAATTCCACTGGGGTGCATGGGGTTCCCTCGTGTATTTCGCGGTTTTCACGGCTGTGGTGTTCGCTGTGTCACTGGTCGTGGTGAACAAGCGGGACGCCTGAGCACCACGCGCGGACCCCACCGGTCGATTACGCTCTGCCCATGGCGCGCGGACGGTGGGGACGGGCGGGGTTGTCGATCGCGGTAGCGGTCCTGTCGGTCGCGGGATGTGCGGCCGACGACAGTACCGAGGGCGGTGGTTCCGGCAGCGGGGGTTCCGGCAGCGTCGATTCCCCCAGCGGGCAGGCACCGCCGTCGCTCGACCCGTACGCGATCGCCGACCGGGTGCAGATCGAGGCGGTCACCGCACATCTGAGCGAACTCGAACGCATCGCCGGCGAGAACGACGGCAACCGCGCGCTCGGCACCCCCGGATACGACGCGAGTGTCGACTACGTCGCCGGCCGGTTGCGCGACGCCGGGTTCGAGGTGCAGACACCGGAATTCGACGTGACCGGGTTCGACGTGGAGACCGAGACCCTCGACATCGACGGCACCCCCGTGGGCGTGCGCGCGCTGGGCTTCTCGCCCTCGACCGGGCCGGACGGACTCACCGTGCGCCCCGTGCGGATTCCGGCCGACGAGACGCCGGGCTGTGAGCCCACCGACTACGACGGCCTCGACGTCTCCGGATCGGTGGTACTCGTCGACCGCGGTGCGTGCACGTTCTCGGTGAAGGAGCAGGTCGCCGCGGACCGGGGAGCGGCCGCGGTGCTGGTCGTCAACAACGAGGACGGGCCGCTGTCCGATGCGGGACTCGCCGAAGACGAGAAACCCCGGATACCTGTCGGAGGACTCGCCCGGCAGGACGCCGACACGGTCGCAGGGGCATCCTCGGTGAATCTGACTCTCGACACCACGACCGAGAGGCAGCGTTCGCGCAACGTGATCGCCGAGACCTCCACCGGCGCGGCCGACAATGTGGTGGTCGTCGGCGCACATCTCGACAGCGTCCCGGAGGGGCCCGGCATCAACGACAACGGCACGGGAGTCGCCTCCGTGCTCGAAACCGCACTGCAACTCGGCGCGGAACCGGATGTTGCCAACAAGGTGCGCTTCGCATTCTGGGGAGCGGAAGAAGTCGGGCTCGTCGGATCCGCTCGTTATATCGACGGATTGTCCGACGACGAACGCCGCGACATCGCGCTGTATCTCAACTTCGACATGCTCGGCTCCCCGAACCCCGGGTACCTCGTCTTCGACGGAGACGACTCCGACGGCGAAGGGGAAGGTCCCGGGCCGGAGGGATCGGCGGGGATCGAGCGGACGTTCGCACAATTCTTCGCGGAGCGCGGCATCACCGTGTCGGGCACCGATTTCGACGGCAGGTCCGATTACGGACCGTTCGTCGCCGTCGGCATTCCCGCCGGTGGGGTGTTCAGCGGTGCAGACGATGTGAAGACCGCCGAACAGGCGGAGCTGTGGGGCGGTACCGGCGGGGAGGCATTCGACCCGAACTACCACACCGCCGAGGACGACGTCGCGAACGTGGACCGCGCCGCGCTCGCCGCAGCCGCGGCGGCGGTCGGGTACGGCACGGCGTTCTACGCGTTGTCGGTGGATGGGCCGGACGGGGTGCCCGTCGGCGACGCACGAGTGCAGGCACGCGAGGCGTTCACCGAGTAACCCGCACCGGCTGCGGTCACTTCTCCTGTAGCCGCCACAACGGGTTGACCGGTCCGTGTCCGCGCCCCAGGTCGTACGACCATTCGAGGCACTTGGTGATCCACTCCTTCGCGAACGCCACCGCGTCGGGCACCGACCGGCCGTGTGCGAGAGCCGAGGCGATCGCGGCGGCCAGGGTGTCGCCGCCGCCGTGATCGTTGCCCGTGTCGATCCGGGGGGTGGTGAATTCGAGGAACCGATCCCCGTCGAACAACAAATCGGTGCTCGACGACGACGTGCGCAGATGCCCGCCCTTGACGATGGCCCATTGCGCACCGAGAGCGTGCAGGGCCTCGGCCGCGCGCCGCGCCGACGGGTCGTCCACCACGTCGATGCCCGTGATGAGACGGATCTCGTCCAGATTCGGGGTGACGACGGTGGCCCGCGGGATCAACACCGAACGGATCGCGTCGAGTGCATCGGCATGGACCAGCGGGTCGCCGTGCATCGATGCGCATACCGGGTCGACGACGAGCGGTACCGGCAGATCGCGGCCGATGCCCATCTCGGTGCACACGGCGGCGACGGCTTCGATGATCGAGGTGGACGGGAGCATTCCGGTCTTGGCAGCCGAGATGCCGATGTCGTCGACGACGCACCGAACCTGTGCGGCGACGGTCTCGGCAGGAATCTCGTGGAACCCCTCTACTCCCACCGAGTTCTGCACCGTGACCGCGGCGACCGCGACGCACGCGTGCACACCGCACATCGCCATGGTCCGGGTGTCGGCTTGGATGCCGGCGCCGCCGCCGGAGTCGGTGCCGGCGATGGTGAGGGCGCGAACCGGCGTTTCACCGGCAGCTGACAAGGGCAGAAGTTCCACGGCGCTCACCCTACCGAGGCTGTGGGGGCTCACCCTCGGCAGCGGCTCCACGGCGGGCCCGTCACGAAAGAATGGGAGCTCGGAGGTTCTTGCAGGAACGTGTTCTATAGTGGTCCAGGTCACAGTTTGATCAGGAAAACACCGCTTGGAGATGCTCTTGGACACCAGTACGCCGAGCGCCGATGTGTCCGACAACGCCGACCAGAACCGCTTCGAACTGCGGCTCAACGGAGATCTCGTCGGCATACTCGGCTACTACGACACCAACTGCCCGTCCGGAGTGCCCGGGCCCTGCGATCCGATCGTGGACTTCATGCACACCGTGATCGTGGAAGACTTCGGTCACCGCGGACTCGCGGCCGTCCTGGTGGGCGGCTCCCTCGATATCGCACGGAAACGCGGCTGGCGGGTCCGGCCGATCTGCACCTATGTCCAGCGCTACCTCGACTCACACGGCGGTTACGAGAACGTCGTGGTCTCGCCCGGTCCGGTCGCGCGCAGGCGGGGTGCCTGACCTCCTCGCAGCCGGACTCACAGCCCGGCTCCCTGCCGCGGAACTCCGGGCCATGGGACTTCGGGACACCGACGTCGCTACGCGGGTTCGTCCGCCAGATCGACGATGACCGGAGCGTGGTCGCTCGCGCCCTTGCCCTTGCGCTCGTTGCGGTCGATCTCGGCGCCCGTGACCCGTGCGGCAAACGCGGGAGAACCGAGCACGAAGTCGATCCGCATGCCCTGCTTCTTGGGGAACCGCAACTGCGTGTAATCCCAGTACGTGTACACCCCGCGGCCCGGCGCATGCGGGCGCACCACGTCGGTGAACCCGGCGTCGGCGAACGCATGGAAGGCGTCGCGCTCGGGCTGCGAGGTGTGCGTCTTGCCTTCGAAGAATGCGGGGTCCCAGACGTCGTCGTCGGTGGGTGCGACATTCCAGTCGCCGACGAGGGCGATCTGCTGATCGGGATCGGCGGAGAGCCACGCCTGCGCGTCGGCCCGCAGCTTCGCCAGCCAGTCGAGTTTGTAGGCGTAGTGCGGATCGTTGAGGTCGCGGCCGTTGGGCACGTACAGGCTCCACACCCGCACACCGCCGCACGTCGCGCCGATCGCGCGGGCTTCGAGCGCGGGAGAGATTTCGGGATCCTTGGAGAAGCCGGGCTGGTCTTCGAAACCGACCTGCACGTCTTCCAGGCCGACGCGGGAAACGATGGCGACGCCGTTCCACTGGCTCAACCCGACGTGCGCGACCTCGTAGCCCAGTTCTTCGAACCGCTCCGTCGGGAACTGCTCGTCCTTGCACTTCGTCTCCTGCATGGCGAGCACATCGGTGCCTGTCCGCTGCATCCAGTCGACGATCCGGTCGGTCCGGGCCCGGACCGAGTTCACATTCCACGTTGCCAATCGCACGCCCACACTCTAGGCCAGGGGTACGACGCGACGACTACGCGCGATCGGCGGACGACGGAGCCGGGGGTTCGGTCGCGTACGTGTAGTGGTGATGGTCGACGAACCCGAGTTCCCGGTACATCGTGCGCGCGGCCACGTTCTCGTCGTGGACCTGAAGATAGGCATGGGTGGCTCCGGCGTCGCGGGCCCAGGCGAGCAGCGACCCGCACAGCAGGGTCCCGAGGCCGCGGCGCCGGTGCTCCGGGGCGACCTCCACCGCGGAGAGTCCCACCCAGCGGCGACCGTCCGGGGCATGGGTCACCGCGGCCCGCCCGATGGCGAGGGGCGGTTGCCCGGGCGCTCCGATCCGGCCGAATCCGAGGGTTCCGGCGGCGACGGCGCCGAGCACGGCCTGCCCGACCGGGGGAACCGTGCCGTTCCGGTACAGCGACAACCATTCCTCGTCCGGTTCCCCGGCGACCGCGACGGGTACCGGCCCCTCCGGCAGCGGCACGTTCTCGAGATCCGCACCCATCACGACCACTCTGTCGCCGGTGGGCCAGCCCTGCGGAATCCGGGCCAGCCGGTCGGGGACGAGGAGACGCAGCGGAAGGCCACGCGCGGCGAACCAGTCACGCAGGCGTGCCCGCACCTCGGGATCGGCAGGGTCCGCGACGGTGCCGGGAGCCCCGATCGGGGTCGCCGAGTTGGCGCGGCCGGTGAAACCGCCGCCCGCCCGCAGGAACCAGCCGTCGATCCACGCCTGTTCCAGGCCTGGCCATCCGGCTGCGGCGGCATGTTCGAGCGACCGGATCTCGGAGGTCCGGATCGGTCGTGCGGCGATCTGCTTCACGGCCACCACGGCGCTCGGCGAGACCTGCACAAGTCGCTTGTCCGCGGGGCCCCCCCCCACGACCGGTTCCATCGAGACGAGTTCGCCGATCACATCGGTCATGGGATGGCTGTATCCCGCGGGGAGGCGATAGCGCAGCACCACACGGCTGCCGAGCGGTACTGCGGGTACGGCAGGTTCGTCAGTCGTCATCGTCGTGCCCGAACGGGTCCTCGACCGTTCCGGGCATCCACGTCAGACCGGGAGTTCCCCATCCGGCACGCTTGATGGTCTTCTTGGCTGCGCGCGCGTTGCGGCCGATCAGCACGTCGACGTAGAGGTACCCGTCGAGGTGGCCGACCTCGTGTTGCAGCATGCGCGCGAAGAAGCCGTGGCCCTCGATCTCGACGGGGTTGCCGTCGGCGTCCGTTCCGGTGACCTTCGCCCACTCGGCGCGGCCGGTCGGGAAGTTCTCGCCGGGCACGGACAGGCACCCTTCGAGGTCGTCCTCCGGGTCCGGCATCGTCTCGGGGATCTCGGACGTCTCGAGTACCGGGTTGACGACAACTCCCCGGCGGCGCGCGACGTGCCCGGATTCGTCCCGGTCGGGGCAGTCGTAGACGAACAGGCGCTTGGCGACGCCGACCTGGTTGGCGGCGAGCCCGACCCCGTTCGCGGCATCCATCGTCTCGTACATGTCGGCGATCAACTGAGCGAGCTCGGCGGGGGATTCCGTCACCGGTTCGGTCGGGTTGTGCAGGACGGGGTCGCCGACGATGACGATCGGAAGAATGGCCATGGTGGAACAGGATAGTGCGCGTCCGAGGTGCTCGTCGGGCCGGTACGTGTCGGAACCGCGTGGTTGAATTACGGTCGGAAACACACAGGTGTAATTGTCGCCCGAGTGATCCGGGCTTCGAGGAGTGACATGGACGGCGCAGCAGCGCACGATGGGGGCCGGTCCGGTGCAGAGCCCCAGCGCAGTGACGACAAGATCGCCGGCGCGGCTGATCCGAATGCAATCGGAGACGACGGCCTGAGCCGGCGCGACCACGACATTCTGGCTTTCGAGCGGCAGTGGTGGAAGTACGCCGGCGCCAAGGAAGAAGCCATCAAGGAACTGTTCGGCCTCTCCGCGACCCGCTATTACCAAGTGCTCAACGCGCTCGTCGACCGGCCGGAAGCTCTTGCCGCCGATCCCATGCTGGTCAAACGACTCCGTCGGCTCCGGGCGAGCCGCCAGAAGGCACGCGCCGCACGACGCCTCGGATTCGAAACGACGCGTTAGCCGAGCGTCAGCGCGTGAACCGTCGGCCAACTATGGTCGAACGCGTGAGCAGAACCGCCGAGAAACCCAACCGAGCACCGTCGTCGTCGGGGCCACCCCTCCGGGCCTTCGCGATGGTGTTGATCTCCCTCGCAATTCTGTTCGCCGGGATCGGGATGGCGTCACTCGGCGGCTCCGACGACGAGACGACCACCACCGCGAGCAGCGAACCCTCCGAGGCCGCTCCGTCGGCGTCGGCCGCGAGTGCGTTCGGCGGCGCGGCATCGGCGGCACCCAACGCAGCGCAGCCACCCGCTGCGACGTCGGCTGCCCCGGCCACCACCACCCCCGCATCGTCGGCGGCGGCAGCGCCCGCAACTCCGGCGCCCGTCCGCGTCCTCAACAACAGCAACGTCGCCGGCCTCGCCGCCCAGACGGCAAGTCTGCTCGAGGACGAAGGCTTCACGATCGAGGACACGGGCAACTACAGCAACGGCACCGTCGGTATGACCACCGTGTACTACGGGACGACACCCGGCGAGGAGGAAACCGCGCTCGAGGTCGCCGACGCGCTCGGCGTCTCCGCGCAACCTCGCCTTCCGGGACTTGCCGACGAAGCCCCAGGCGTGATCGTCATCGTCGCTGCGTCGTAGACGGACCGACGGTGCCGCACGCGACCGATCGGGCTTTCCGGTAGCAGGGCAGGAGCGGCGCGCGGGGTCCCGGCTATGATCGGTTTACTTTTCGGCACTTCGAAGGAGCGGTTTGATGGTCTCCAGTTCCACCCGTCGCATGTCTTGGCGTGCTCTGGCCCCGATTGTCGCGATCGCTGCCGTCGGCCTGACCGCATGCTCGAACAACGAGGAACCGACCGACGTGCCGGGTACGACACCGCCGGTGTGGACCGGTTCCGCTGCCCCCGGCGACTCCCACGGGGACTCCCACGGCAGCGAATCCGGAGCAGGCGGAGCGCAGGCCGGCAGCGCGCAGGGCGGCGGCGCCGCAGGTGCGGCCACTCTGACCGCCGGCCTGAAGGCGGTCGACGGCGCTGATGCAGGCACCGTGTCCTTCGCCGAACAGGACGGTGGCGTGCAGGTCACGATCGACGTGGAGGGACTCGCGCCCGGCTACCACGGTGTCCACGTCCACGCGGTCGGCAAGTGCGAACCCGAGTCGGTCGCTCCCACGGGTGGCGCACCGGGAGCATTCCTGTCCGCCGGCCCGCACCTGCAGGTCGAAGGCAGCACCTCCGTCCCGGAGAGCGGTGACCTGGTGTCGGTCGTCGTCCACGAAGACGGAACGGCCACCACGACCGTGACCACGAACGCGTTCACCCTCGAGGATCTGCAGGGTGAAGAAGGTACCTCGGTGGTCGTGCACGAGGACAACCTCGGCGCCCGCCAAGCGTGCGGCGTAATCGAGTGACGTTTCCCCGGAGACCGCACACGCGGTAATTCCACTCACAGGGCCTCGCGGGCATGATCGGTTCGCGGGGCCCTTGTGGTTGGATCGAATCGTGGCAGTCGAGTTTCCGGGTTCTCCCCGTCCGACAGTAGGCGTGGAGTGGGAGATCGCCCTGGTCGACAAGACCACCCGCGATCTGTCGAACAGTGCAGCGGACGTGTTCGACTCCGTCGGCAGGATCGCAGGTGAGACACCGCGTCTGACGAAGGAGTTCCTGCGGAATACGGTCGAACTCGTCACCGACGTCCACGACACGGTGGGCGAAGCGGTCGACGACCTCTCCGAATCGCTGTCGCTGTTGCGCCGCGCCGCGGACCCGCACGGTGTCGATCTGATGTGCGCGGGCACCCACCCGTTCGCGCAGTGGACGGACCAGATCGTCACGAGCGCCCCGCACTACGACGAAATGATCGATCGCACCCGCTGGTGGGGCCGGCAGATGCTGATCTGGGGGGTGCACGTCCATGTCGGCGTGTCGTCGCCGCACAAGGTCATTCCGATCCTCAACGCCCTGCTCGTGAAGTATCCGCACATGCTCGCGTTGTCGGCGTCGTCGCCGATCTGGGCGGGATACGACACCGGTTACGCCAGCAACCGGGCACTGATGTTCCAGCAGTTGCCCACCGCCGGTCTGCCCTACCACTTCTCCGACTGGGCGCAGTACGAACGCTTCATCGAGGATCAACTCAAATCCGGGGTCATCAACACTCCCGGTGGGATGCACTGGGACATCCGGCCCGCCCCCAAATGGGGCACGATCGAAGTGCGGGTCTTCGACGGCATCACCAACCGCGCGGAACTGGCGGCACTCGTCGCGTTCGTCCACTCGCTCGTCGTCTACTTCGACGAGTGTCTCGAGCGCGGTGAAGACCTTCCGATCCTGCAGCCGTGGCACGTCAAGGAAAACAAGTGGCGCGCGGCGCGGTACGGGCTGGAGGCGGAGGTGATCCTGGACCCCGAATGTCACGAACGCCTCGTCACCGACGACCTGCACGACCTGCTCGAGCAGATCACGCCGACCGCTGCCCGGCTCGGGTGCGCCGACGAACTGGCGCGGGTCGCCGACATCCCGGTGCGCGGAGCGTCGTATCAACGGCAGCGACGTCTCGCGGAGGCTACGGGAGGCGATCTCGTGGCCGTGGTGGACTCGCTGGTCGACGAACTACGGGCCTGAACGCCCCCCGCCGGTCAGGTTCCGTCGCCGGGGAACTCTTCTTCGAGCAGTCCGTCCCGGCCGAGCTGTTCCCGGTAGGCGATGCGTCCCACCCGGTGCGCGATCACCGGTGCGGTCAGCACCATGAACATGCCGGCGAGCGCCATCATCCAGATATCCACCGACCCGCGCAGGATCAGCATCGCCCCGCCGAGCACGAAGAGGAGCCCGATCACCTGCGGCTTCGTCGCGGGGTGCATCCGCGAGAGGGTGTCGCGGAAGCGCACCACCCCGATCGCCGCGGTGAACGAGACGACTGCCCCGATGAGAATCAGGATGTGGCCGATCAGGTCGAGAACTGTGCTCATTGTTCGTCACGCACCCGGAAGCGCGCGATGGATACCGACCCGATGAATCCGACGAGCGCCAGCGCGACGATCGCGGGCGCGACGGTGGTGTCGCGACTGTAGACCGCCCAGACGGCGAGCCCACAGATCGCGATCGCCAGCAGGGCGTCGACACCGACCAACCGGTCGAGCGAATTGGGGCCGCCGAAGGCCCGGTAACAGATCAGGACCGCCGACACGAACAAGAGCACGCCGGAGATCACCAGCAGCACGGTCATCAGATACTCTCCGTTCCGCTTCGCCAGGGGCTCGGCTGCCATTCGGAATCGCGCTCGAAAGTCCTGATCAGGAGGCGTTCGATCAGTCGTGCCGAACGGTAGAAGTCCGACACCGCGCGGTCGGTGCTCACGTCCAGGACGTGGACGTACACGATGCGGCGCACCTGGTCGATCTCCAGAACCATGGTGCCGGGGATGTTGTTCATGATGTCCGTCCACAGTGTGAGCACCAGGTCGGACTTGATGGTCAGGCGGCAGCGCAGGACACCGGTCACCGGAGGTGGCGCCGGACGGATCGCGAGCCAGCCCACGGACACCGTCGAGCGCATCGATTCGATGAAGATGTACATGCCCAGCCGGACTGCCGACAACAGGTGCACTCTGCCTTCGACGGGAACGCGCGGGAGCGGTAGCAGCACCATGACGATGATCGACACGACCAGTCCGCCGAGGATGTTGGCGATACTGAAGGTGCCCCACAGCAGCACCCACACGAAGGTCATCCAGCCGAGCACGAACAGCCTGACGACGTTGGCGCGTTTCATCATCGTCCGTCACCTCCCAGCACGGCTTCGATGTACACCGAGCGGTCCAGCAGGTTCTCGGCGGCGCGGTGGCTGATATCGAGAAGCGGACCCGCGAACACCGTCAGCGACACGCCGATCGTCACGAGCCAGATGGTCGGCACGAGCATCGCGCGGGGCATCTTGCCCACGTCCTCGCGCTCCTCGAGAAGGATGTCCGTTTCGGATTCGTCGATGAGCGCGGAGGGACCGATGTCGGCGAGTTCGCCCTCGGGAGCGTCGGCGCGGGCCCGCCAGAACGCCTTCGTCCAGATCCGCGCCACGACGTACAAGGTGAGAAGACTGGTCAGCACGCTGCCGCCGACGAGCAGCCACGCGAGAACCGAGCCGTCCTCGGCGCCGGCCTGCAGCAACGCGACCTTGCCGATGAATCCGGAGAACGGCGGGATGCCGCCGAGATTGAGCGCCGGGATCAGGAACAACACTGCGAGCAGCGGGCTGGCGAGGGCGAGCCCGCCGAGGCGGCGCAGCGATGCCGAACCGGCCTGCCGCTCGATCAGGCCGACGACGAGGAACAGGGTCGTCTGCACGAGAATGTGGTGGCCCACGTAGAACACCGCGCCGGCCAGGCCCGTCTCGGACGACAGCGCGATACCGAACACCATGTAGCCGATGTGGCTGACCAGGGTGAACGACAGCAGACGTTTGATGTCGTTCTGGGCGATCGCGCCGAGAATGCCGACGACCATCGTCAGCAGGCCCGCAACCATCAGCACCCCGTCGAGTTCGCCGCCGGGGAACAGCAGGGTGTGGGCACGGATGATCGCGTAGACACCCACTTTCGTGAGCAGCCCGGCGAACACGGCGGTGACGGGTGCGGGAGCGGTGGGGTACGAGTCGGGAAGCCACGACGACAACGGGAACACCGCCGCCTTGATGCCGAACGCGACGAGCAGGACGCCGAAGATCGCCGCACGGGTGCCTTCGGGCACGTCGTCCATCCGGACCGCCATCTGGGCGAGGTTCAAGGTGCCCGTCGCGGCGTAGGCGAATCCCATGCCGGCGAGGAACACCATCGACGACACCATCGACACCATCACGTACGAGACACCGGCCCGGACGCGGTCGGCGCTCGCCCCGATGGTCAACAGCACAAACGATGCCGCGAGAAGTACCTCGAATCCGACGAACAGATTGAAGAGGTCACCGGCGAGGAACGCGATGTTCACGCCCGCGGTGAGGGCGAGGTAGGTCGGCAGGAAGATGGAGACCGGCTGTTGTTCGTCGCCGTCGTGGATGCCCTGCCCGACCGCGAAGAGCATCACCGACAGCAAGACGATCGCCGACACGACGAGCATCAGCGCGGCGAGACGGTCGACCACCAGGGAGATACCGATGGGCGCTTCCCACCCGCCGACCTGCATCACTTCGATGCCGTCACGGTCGGCGAAGTACAGCAGCGCAACCGCGACGACGAGCGTCGCGACCAACGCGAACACGGTGATTCCGCGCTGGGCACGCGGCCGGCGGCCGAGGATCAGGGTGACGGCGGCTGCGAGCAGCGGGATGAGGACGGGTAGCGGGATGAGGGCGGCCGAGGTCAATATCATCGGCGGTCACCCTCTCCGTGTGTGTCGTCGTGCCGGTCGCTGTCCTCGCCCGAACCGCTGGTGTGCGGTTCCGCACCGCTGTGGATCGGGTCGTACGCGGAGTCGGTGGGGTCGTCGAAATCGCCGTCGTGCAGGTCTTCGTACACCTCGAGGTCCTCGATGTTGGTGAGTGCCTCGAGGGGAATCGGGTTGCCTTCGGCGTCGAAGGCGTCGCCGCTTTTGCTGGGCTCGCCGGTGAGCGGGTCGTCGGAGCGGTCGCGCCCCGGCGCTTCCGCCGGACTGCGCCGCCGCGACACCAAGGTGTCTTCGGGGTCGTTCTCGATCTCGTCGCGAGCACGGAACGTGTACGACCGGTACGTCAGGGCCAGCACGAACGCCGCGATACCCATCGTGATCACGATGGACGTCAGGATCATCGCCTGGGCCAGCGGGTCGGCCATGTCCTCGTGCAAGTCGCTCTCCGTGCCGACGATCGGGGCTTTGCCCGACGGGCCGGAGAGCGTGAGGATCAGCAGATTGATGGCGTTGCCGATGAGGAGCAGCCCCAGCAGCATCTTGATGATGCTGCGTTCGAGGAGCATGTAGACACCGCACGCGGCGAACACGCCGACGACGCCCATCAGGGTGAGGTTCGCGGTCATCATCGCTTTGCCCCCACGACCTCGGCGTCGAGTCGCGCGCCGAGACTGCGCAGCACGTCGAGGATCAGTCCGACGACGATCAGGTACACGCCGAGATCGAAGAACAGGGCGGTCACGATCTTGATGTCGCCGAGCACCGGCAGGGTGAACTGCAGGGTCGCCGACGACAGCGCCGGGGCGCCGAGCAGCACGGACACCAGGGCCGTGCCGGCGGCGAGGGTGAGACCGAGACCGAGGATCTTTCCCGCGTCGATGGGAACCGCCTCTCCGAGCTCGTAGCGTCCTCCGGCCAGGTAACGCAGCACGAGCGCCAAGCCTGCGACGAGCCCGCCGGCGAAACCGCCACCGGGGGCGTTGTGCCCGGAGAAGTAGAAGTACACCGACAGCACCATCATGGTGGGAAACACCAGACGGGTCGTGACCTCGAGGACCAGCGACCGGTATCGCGGATCGATGAGGTCACCGCCCAGCAGCCACGTCGTGTCGTTGTTTGCCGATGCCGCATCGAGCTGCGCGGCGGGCGCATCCGACACGCGGGGTGCGGTGCCGAAGCGGCGGGTTCGGAACACCAGGCTGGCGACGCCCGTCGCGGCGACCAGCAGCACCGAGATCTCACCGAGGGTGTCCCAGGCACGGATGTCGACGAGGAGCACATTGACGACGTTCTTGCCGTCGCCCATGTTGTACGCGGCGTCGGGAAGCAGCAACGAGATGGGGTCGGCGCTGCGCGCGGCGACCGCGTAGACACCGATACCCGTCACGACCAGGCCGACGGCGATGCCGAGCAGTGCCCGCGGCAGCCTGCTCTGGGCATCGGTTGCCGGGTCGGACTCGGGAGGCAGCTTCCGCAGCACCAACACGAACATCACGAGGGTGACGGTCTCGACGAGGAACTGCGTCAAGGCGAGGTCGGGCGCTCCGTGCATCGCGAAGAGCAGACCGAGACCGTAGCCGGTGACGCCGACGACCAGAACGCCGCCGAGGCGGTTGCGCAGCACGGTTGCGGTGATCGCGGCACCGGCGACGATCACGCCGACCGCCAGCTCCCACGGGGTGTCCCAGAGGCGCGTCTCCGGCATGGTGCCCACCCCGAACACGAACATGAGAATGGTCGGGAGCAACGTGAGCGTGACGAGGATCGTCGCCTGGGTGAGCGGCAGCGAACCCCGCTGGAGGAAGCCGGTGAGCCGCAGCGACAACAGGTCCATGCCGCGCAGCGTCGCGTCGTACATCCGGTCGGCGTTGCCGAGGGGCGGATGCTCGAACTTGAGTCGCGCGATGGTGCGGTGCGCGAGGAACAGTGCCGTACCGCCCGCGATCACCACTGCCGTGAGACCCAGCGGCAACGTCGGCCCGTGCCACAGCGCGAGATGGTAGGTCTTCGAGAGCCCGGACGGGAGCGTGTCGGCGTAGGGGGTGACCAGCCCGTCGATCCACGACGCGCCGAACCCGGCGGCGAGACCGGCGACGGCAAGCGCGGTGGGCGCCGACATCAGCAGCCACCCGGGGGCGTGCACGTTCTGCACCGCCGGACTCGGGCGCTTGAGTTGCTTGCGGCCGAACGCGCCCCAGATGAACCGGATGCTGTAGGCGAGCGTGAGGATCGAACCGACCACGATGCCGGCGGTGGTGGCCACCCTCGCCCACTCGGGCAGGACGTCGGCGACGAGTGCGCCCTCGAGCGCAGCTTCCTTCGCGACGAAGCCGATGAGCGGTGGTAGCCCGGCCATGCTGGCAGCGGCCAGTACCGCGACTCCGGCGAGCAGCGGCGTCGCCTTGCCGAGGTGGGCGAGCTTGCGGATGTCGCGGGTGCCCGTCGAGTGGTCGATGACGCCCACGACCATGAACAGGCATGCCTTGAACATCGCGTGCGCAATCACCATGGTGAGCCCGGCCAGTGCCGCTTCACGACTGCCGATCCCGACGAGTGCGGTGAGGAAGCCGAGCTGACTGACCGTGCCGAACGCGAGGATCAGTTTGAGGTCGAAGGCCCGGAACGCTCGCCAGCCGGCGAGGATCATCGAGGCGAGACCGAGTCCGATGACGATCGGTCGCCATGCGGCGCTGTCCGCGAAGCCGGGCGCCAGCCTTGCGACGAGGTAGATGCCGGCCTTGACCATGGCGGCGGCATGCAGGTAACCGGACACCGGGGTGGGTGCCGCCATCGCGCCGGGCAGCCAGAAGTGCAGGGGGACCACGGCCGACTTCGACAGCGCGCCGATGAGGACGAGCACGATGGCAACCCCCGCCAGCCAACCGTGCGGAGCAGCCTCCACGACCGCCGACAGGTTGTAGCTGCCCACCATCTGCCCGAGGATGATGATGCCGACGAGCATTGCGAGACCGCCGGCGGTCGTGACCAGGAGTGCCTGCGTCGCCGCACGGCGGCTCGATGCTCGCTCCGCGTAGTGGCCGACCAGCAGGAACGACAACACGGTCGTCAGTTCCCAGAAGGTGTAGAGCAGCAGCATGTTGTCGCTGACGACCAGGCCGAACATCACTCCGGCGAAGGCGACCATCTCCGCGGCGAACAGCCCGAGCCGAGGTTCGTCGTCGTCGAAGTAGCGGGAGCAGTAGAGCAGGATCAGCGATCCGATGCCGAGCACCAGCAGGCACATGATCGAGGCGAGCGCATCGAACCGGAGGTCGATATCCATCGACAGCGAGGTCGCCCACGGGATCTGCACCCGCTGCTCGGTTCCCCAGTTCGCGATGACCCAGCCCAGGCTGCCCAGCGGCACGAGTGCCAGCGGCAGGAAGGCGTTTCTCCCCATGACTCTGACCAGAGACGGCGCCAGCAGAGCGGCAACCGCGTGAGCGAAGAGTATGGCGAGCAAAAGGCACTCCGTCGGGGTCGAGCCAGGCGGCGGTGTCTGACTGTGCGGCGTAACACGTTTGTCAAGAAATACGGCACAATGCCGAAACGCGGGACGCCCCGACATGCGTTCGTTCTGCCTCTAGTAGGCGAAACGGAATGAGTCCATCTTAACGGTTGGCTTCGCACGCTTGCGAATCGGGTGGAAACGCCCTTCGCATCACGTGCCTGCGCGGTTCGCCGAATTGGATGTACCTGTCATCGAATTGGAGAGTCGCCCGGGCACCCGATAGGCCGATCGGGCTACCGCACCTGCCACGCACACGCGCCGACGGTCGCGGCGAGCGCGAGCACGATCCACCGTGGGTCGGCCGGCAACACCCACACCGCTCCGATCACTGCCGCGGCCGGCACGGGGAGCGCGAGCCCCAGCGCCGCGATCGATGCCGATCCCGGCAGTGACGCGGCGAGGGCGAGACCGGTCCCGGCGGCGACGAGCGCGGCACGCACCACGAGCGGAATTCCCTCGCCGATCTCTTCGGGAAACCAGACCGCGGCCACGGACACGACCATCGCGACCGCGAATCCGGCGAGTGGGCTGGGGAAGTACCGGGCGAGACGAACCCCCACGAGTACGGCACCGACCGTGACCAGGAGAACCCACCGAGGTGCGCCCGCCCACAGTTCGACAACGATCGGATATCCCGCAGCGACCGCCCCGGTGGCGGCGAGCACGAACCGGTCGTTGCCCGGCGGGAGGAGGCGGGCGGTGATCTCGGCTGCGATCACGATCGCAAGGAGGGCCACAACCACGACGAGCCACATCCGCACGGCGGTTTCGGCCGCCTGCGACGTGACGAGATCAGCGAGAAGCCGGTAGCCGAGCGTGAGGACACCGGCTGCCACGACCGCGATGACGGACACCCGTGGGTCCAGCCGTTGCACGCGCATCCCGGGCCGGGCGGTAATCGCGGCGCCGACCAGCGTGACGAGTGCGAGCACCAACAGCCACTGCGGCACTGTCCAGCGCATCACCGCGACCGGCACCACCGCACCCACGGCCGCTGCCGTGAGAAAAGCCGCCCCGGCCCCGGCGCCGCGCGCCCCCGGGCCGCGCGCCGACCCCCCCGCCCCGGCGGCCGCCGCGCCCAGCAGCACACCGGTGGTCGCGGCCGCCACGAATCCCACGACGGCGAGCGTCTCGGACGATGCGTCGACCGGAACGATGTACCGCACCGAGCCGAGCACCAGACCGGCACCCGCCCCGATCGCCCACGCGGTCCGCCGCGAACCCGACCGCTGCAGCCCGGTCGCGGCCAGCACCGCGAGCACCGCGGTGATCACCGGCGTGTAGTCGTTGCTCGTACCCGCGGGCAGGACGGAGTCACCGACGGCGAGCACCATGACGGCCGCCGCCGCCGCAGCGACCGCGGCGAGCGTGGACACCGGATCGGCGAGCCGCACGGCCGTCGAGGCGGGAGACACGTCAGCGACCCTCGGCGTACGTGCGCAGGTGCTCGACCTGCACCGGGTCGAGTGACGGACGCACCTTGTCGCGCGCCACGGCCATGTCCTCGGAGGTCACCACCGCGGCATCCACGTTGCGGCGCATCGCGGCGAGCGCGGCCTCACGCAACAGTGCGGAACAATCCGCCGCCGAATACCCGTCGAGTTGCCGGGCGAGGTCCCCAAGGTTCACGTCGTCGGCCAGCGGGACGGACCGGCCGGCCGTTTCGAGGATGGCGGCGCGGGCCTCGGCGTCGGGCGGCGGTACGAACACCAGCCGTTCGAGCCTGCCGGGACGCAGCAGTGCCGGATCGATGAGATCCGGACGGTTCGTCGCGGCCACCACGACGACGTCCCGGAGCGGTTCCACGCCGTCGAGCTCGGTCAGCAGTGCCGCGACGACCCGATCCGCGACACCCGAATCCGAACTCTGCCCGCGCCGCGGTGCGAGTGCGTCGACCTCGTCGAGGAACACGAGCGCCGGGGCGGAGTTGCGGGCACGCTGGAAGAGTTCGCGCACGGCCTTCTCCGACGCACCGACCCACTTGTCCATCAGCTCGGCGCCCTTGACCGCGTGCACACTCAGCTGTCCGGTGCCGGCGAGTGCCCGGACCAGGTAGGTCTTGCCACAGCCGGGCGGCCCGTAGAGCAGCACACCTCGCGGCGGATCGACCCCGAGCCGGGCGAACGAATCGGGATGCTGCAACGGCCACAGCACGGCTTCCGTCAGTGCCTGCTTGGTTTCGACCATGTCACCGACGTCGTCGAGGCTGACGCTGCCGATCGCGAGCTCCTCGGTTCCCGATCGCGACAGCGGGCGGATGACCTCGAGGGCACCGATCAGGTCGTCCTGGGTGAGTTTCGGCTCGTCCGCGGCGCGGCTCGCGCGGGAGGCCGCGCGGAGTGCGGCCTCGCGGCACAGTGCGGCGAGGTCCGCGACGACGAAGCCCGGGGTACGGCCGGCGACTGCCGGCAGGTCGAGGTCTGCCGACGGAACCGTGCGCAGCAGCACCTCGAGCAACGCGCGTCGCGTGGTGCCGTCGGGTAGTGGCAGCGACAGCTCACGATCGCAGATTTCGGGCGCGCGGACCCTGGCGTCGAGGTCGTCGGGATGGGCGGTCGTGACGACGAGTGCGACGCCGGGGGTGTCCACCGCGCGCCGGAGTTCCTCCAGGATCAGCGTGGCGACGGGCTCGGCGTCGGAGGGAAGAAGCGCATCGGCATCGGTGACCAGCAGGACGCCACCACTGCGGACGTCCTGTGCGGCCGCGGCGACGCGGCGCAGGCGCTCGTCGGCCGCGAGCGCGCCGATGCCGGGACCGTCGAGTTCGAAAACCCGCCTGCTCGCGAGGACCGAGCGCACGAACGTCGCTTTGCCGACGCCGGCGGGGCCGGTCACCAGTACGCCCAGGTGCGGCGACGCACCGAGCGTCCGGAGCAGTTCGGGTTCGTCGAGCGCGAGGGTGAGCCATTCGCTGAGCTTGGCGACCTGCGGCTGTACGCCGACGAGGTCTTCCACCGGAGGCGGCGGAGGAGCGGGGGCCGGGTCGGGAGTGCGGGTGATCCCCGCGTCGTGGACGACGGCGGGAGCGGTGCCCCCACCGGTTCCGGCGCCACTTCGCCACGTGACCGCGCTGTTGGGCTGCACGCTCACCGGACCCTGAGGATCGACCGTGGTCACGGTGAGCAGTTCCGACGTCCACGCCACCCCGAACGTTCGGGACAGCGTCCGCGTCGTGTCGGCACTGCTCGTTCCCGGACCGAGGTCACGGGGGAGCAGGGAGACCGCGTCACCGACGGTGAGGACCTTGCCGAGCAGGGCCTGTCGCAACGTGGCGTCGGAAATCGACTGTCGCGCGAGTGCAGATCCGGTGACCGTCACGGTGCGGGCGCCGTACACGGTGACGGATTCGACGACGACCGTGGCGTCCTCACGGAGTCCGGTGTTCGACAGCGTCACGTCGTCGAGCAGGATCGTGCCGGTGGGTGTCCCGGGTGGCGCGAGCCCCGCGACCGCGGCGGTGCGCCGTGCCCCCACCAGCGCGATCGCGTCCCATTCCCGGATCCCCAGAGCGGCGAGAGCCTCCGCGTGGAGGCGGACGACGCCGCGGCGCGCGTCGGCCGCGGAGGTGTTGAGTCGGACGGTCAGCGCGAGTTGTGGAGAGGTCACGCGCCGAGCCTAGAACGTGCTCACTCCCCGCGGGGACGACGCAGGCCCAGGCGCGTCGCCGACCGTGCTGTCGTGGTCACCCGGCGGGCGCCCGCGCGGTGTGGCCGAGCGGCGCGGGTTCGGGCACGGATCGCGCGTCGTTCCGCCGGTTTGATGTCCCATGTCTCGGGCCGCGCCGCGACCCAACGCTTGGATCGGATGGCGAAGGGGATGTGCAGCAGGTAGACGCCCACGAGCACGATCATCAGGACGAACGGGTAGGTGACGAGCGCAGCAGCCGCGACGGCGACGAGGGCGAGGAGCAGCACGGCCAGCCGCGCGGGCACCGATGCGGACTTCATCGCGAGGGTGGGTACCCGGCTGACGATCAGGGCCGCCGATATCAAGGTCCACACCGCGACGAGCGGCATCGACGACCACCAGCCGTCACCCCACTGGATGTAGGCGGCGACCGGAGCGAGCGCGACGAGCGCGCCCGCAGGGGACGGCACGCCCACGAAGTACTCGCGTGCGTACGCCGGCACGCTGTCGTCTTCGAGCAGTGTGTTGAATCGGGCCAGTCGCAGCACGATGCTCACTGCGTACAGCAACGCGACGATCCAGCCGAACGCGCTGCCGTCGAGCAGCGTCACGTACAGGACGAGTGCGGGCGCGACACCGAAGGCGATGGCGTCGGACAACGAATCGAGTTCGGCGCCGATCTTGCTGGTCGCATCGAGCATGCGCGCGATGCGGCCGTCCAGCGAATCGAGGACGGCGGCAGCGCCGACAAGTCCGATGGCGGTGCCGAGTTGTCCGTCGAGTGCGAACTTCACCGCCGACAGACCCGCCGACAACGCGAGAATCGTGATGACACTGGGGAGTAGGCGGACCACCTGCGGCCGGTTACGGGTCTTCCGAACCGGGGCCGGGCGGACTGCCGGACCGGGAGGATTCACGACAGCGGCGTAGTCGGCAACTGCGCGATCACCGTCTCGGCGCCGATTGTGCGCTGGCCGCGCTCGACGAGCAGTGTGCTCCCGGGCGGGAAGTAGGTATCGACGCGCGACCCGAAGCGGATGAGGCCGTACGTGTCGCCGATCGGAAGGGTGTCGCCGATCTGTGCGTCGCACACGATCCGGCGGGCGAGCAGGCCGGCGATCTGCACGACCACGACCTCGCACCCGTCCCGTGTTTCGAGCAGCATGCTGTTGCGCTCGTTCACTTCGCTCGCATCGGCGAGGTCGGCGGAGAGGAACTTGCCCGGCGTGTGCACGACCTTTCGTACGGTGCCGCCGACGGGGCTGCGCTGTACATGCACGTCCAGCACCGACAGGAAGATGCTCACCCGCGGGCGGGGCTCTGTGCCGAGGCCGAGTTCGGCGGGAGGCGCTGCGGTATCGACGAGCGCGACCTCGCCGTCGGCGGGAGCCACGACGACGCCGACCCGGTTCGGCGGTACCCGATGCGGATGCCGGAAAAAGGTGGCTGTGGCAGCCGCAGACGCCAGGCCGGCGCGCCGCACCCACTTGTGGCGGCGGCCGAGAGCGGCTACCGCCAGGGGCGCGGCGACGAACGGGACGCCTCCGGGGTGGAGCGGCGGAATCACGTGCCGGACCAGATCGACGACGTGGGCTATACCGCTGGTGGGGGGTTCTCCGGCGGGGGACGGCTTACGTGCCACGGCTCCTCTTATGTGTCGCGTTCGGTGTGTCGCCACGGCCGGGGGCCGCGGGCTACCCGGCCGCAAGGCCTTGGGCTACCACAGGGTACGTGAGCGACGTCGGGGATGCGCGGAGCCGAAGCGTCAGACGGTGGCTCCGGCTTCGACCTCGTTCTTGATGCGTGCGAGGGTCGCGTTCATTCCCTGGATCATGTCGTCGTCGAACGGTTCGCTGCCCCCCAGAACGTATTTGATGAGGGTCTGCGACACCTTGCTGGTGCCCTGCGGTGCTTCGCGACGCTGCACGATCCGCGTTCCGGTCGCCGTGGGCTCCAGGGTGAACGACCAGATCGACCGGTTCTCGTTGATGCGGAACCGCAGTTCGCGTCCGGGTTCGAAGGCGATGACCTTCGAGGTGGTGGGCCACACGAGCAGGCCCTTCTTGTTGATGTTGATCGTTTTGGTGCCGCGCGCGACGGTGCCACCCCGAATGATCATTTTTCGGCACTGAGGGCTCCACTCGCCCATGCGCTTCAGGTCGGAGATCACACTCCATACGCGCTCGGGTGATGCGGCGATGTCGACGGTGGCTTCGAGGGTCTGGGACACGGGGGACTCCTGTGCTCGTCGGTTCGGTTCCGGTCTACCGGCGCCGATATCTGATACTTCCGGTTACAGATGTGCGTCGATCGTAGCGGACATTGTGTCGCGGGTCACCGGCGCGCCTCCGGGCGTGGCGACGTAGCCGGGTCATCGCAACCGCCGGTGAGGCGAAGGAATGCGCCGAGTTCGGCGAGCGCGTCGGGAGTTGTCGGAAGGCAGTCGGTCAGAACTCCCGATTGCACGACGATCGCGCACCACTGCCCACGCGACATAGCCACGTTCAGCCTGTTCCTCGACAAGAGAAACGACATGCCCCGAGGAACGTCCTCGAGCGCAGACGCGGTCATCGATACCAGGACCACCGCCGCCTGTCGCCCTTGGAATTTGTCGACGGTTCCGACGGGGACGCGCTCGAGACCGGCAGCGGACAGTGCCGTGCGGATGGAGGCGACCTGCGCGTTGTACGGCGCCACGACGAGGATGTCGGCCTCGTCGAGGGGACGCGCCGGCATATCGGGGTCGCCCGTCCATGCAGCACCCAGCAACTTTTCGACCTGTCCGACGATTTCTGTGCTCTCCTCCTCGGAGCAGGTGGCGTTGCCCCGATGGTCGACCCGGACCGTGTGGACGCCGGGCAGCACCCCGTCGAGTGCCCGCGCGGACGTCACCTCTGTCTTGGACAGCAGTCTGCCGTCGTACGACAGGTCGGACACTCGCGCGCAGAGGTCCGGATGCATGCGCCATGTCAGCGACAGGAAGTAACCGCGCTCCGCGGGGAGTGCGCCGTGTCCTTCCGCGAGCCACCCGAGAGCGGATTCGTCCACCGCTTCCGGATGTGTCCCCTGGCTGACCTGGGGCAACTGCTGGGGGTCGCCGAGGAGCAGCAGGTTCTGTGCGGCGCGAGCGACCGCAACCGTGTTCGCCAGGCAGAACTGTCCCGCCTCGTCGACGACGAGCAGATCGAGACTGCCGGGCTCGATGCACGGCGGGTTGGTGAAATCCCATGCCGTACCGCCGACGACGCATCCACCCTCGCTCGCGTTCAGGTACGAGGCCACACTCCGGGCATCGGGCACCGCGGTCCACGCCGGGTCGGCGGTCTTGGTTTTGGCCTTCACCACCCGGTCTCCGGGGACGCCGGCAGCGACGATGCCGTCCAGCATGTTCTCGACCACCGAGTGCGATTGGGCGACCACGCCGATGCGCCATCCGTGTTCGCGCACCAGCGCTGCGACGACCCGCGATCCGGTGTAGGTCTTTCCGGTGCCCGGTGGGCCCTGCACCGCCAGGTACGACTCGTCGAGGTCGAGAACCGCGGCGGTGATCGCTGCCGCGAAATCGGCGTCCTCGACCTCGGGCAGCCCGGCCCCCGACCGGGTACGCGGCGGGATGCGGCGCAGCACGTCCACGGCCGCCGTGCGGGGGAGTGTGGGCAGTTGGTCGCACATTGCCGAGGCGGCCGATTCGATCGCAGCCTCGAGGCTGGTCGACGGGATCGGGCTTCCGGGCGTCACCGCCATCGGCAGCGACGAGTGCTCGTCGCCCTGCAGCAGTTCCTCGACGACGAGCACATCGTGGAAATGCGGGTCGACCGTCCGTTCCACCACCTCGGCGCTCGACCACGACCGAGTGCCCGCGCCTCCGCTGGGCAGTCCCTCCGGGCCGGGAGACTCGTACAGCAGGAACACCTTGTCCTTCGGCCGCAGTGTGCTTCCGGTATCGAAATCGCCGACGAGACGCACACGCCGTCGCAATTTTCGCTGTCGCGGCGTGGCCTTGTGCCAGTCGGCGTCGAGCGTGACCGACGACGCGATCAGGGTGTCGCCGGTGTCGGCCCATTCGTCCGCCGGCGCCGCCAGCCGATCGAAATGCGCCCACCAGAACGGTTTCCGCTCACGGCGGTGGTATCCGAGCGAGGCCGCCATGAGCGCGGCCGCTTGCTGGTCGTGGGTGCGATTGCCCGTCGTTGCGTCGCCCGCGTAGGCGAAAAGACGCGTTTCCTCCGGGCGCGGTTCGGCTTCCGGCCTCGCTTCATCGTGGACAGCGCCCGTCGGCGCGATGCCGTGTTCGCGGGCCCGGTCGAGCAGCCAGTTCCGCAATTTCACCGTGGAGTCGCAATCGGCCTCGTTGTATGCGGCAATGGAGTCGAGCATCTGCTGCGCCCGATCCGACAGTCCTGCGTCGCGCAGGTCGCAGTAGTCGGCGTACGCGACGATCGAGGCACCGGCATCGACCACGTCTCCTCCGCGGCCGTCCATGTACAGCGGTTCGAGCTTCTTGATGCTGTACGACGATGCTCCGATCCGGATCGACCCCCGCACAAGGGGATACAGGTCGACGAGTACGCCGTCACGTAGGAGTTGGTCGACCGCGTCTTCTCCGGCTCCGTGCCGCCCGGCCAGTCGGAGCAACGCAGACTTCTCGTATGCCGCGTAGTGGTAGACGTGCATTCTCGGGTGTTTCCGGCGGCGTTCGGCGACGTATTCGAGAAAGTCGAGCAGCGCCCGTCGCTCGTCGCTGCGGTTGTGCGCCCAGAACGGGCGGAAGGCAAGGGTTCCTGCGCGGCCTTCGACGACTCCGAACAGATACTCGAGCCCCCAGTCCGGGTTGCCGTCCTCGCACCACAGCGGATCGCCTTCGAAGTCGAAGAAGATGTCGCCGTCGTCGGGTGCGGGAAGCGAGCCGAGAGGAGCGGCGTCGAATACCTCGGCGAACGGGGTACCCGTCCGCTCTTGCGTGAGCTGTGCCCTGGCTTGCGCACGCAGCGATCCGAATGCCCGGTGCGACAACCCTTCCACCGGCTCGCTCCGCGCGGCGAGGTCGTCGATGGTCGACACCCCGCCGGTGCGCAGGCGTGCGCGCTGGGTGGCCCGCATCCCCGCGACGAGCAGGAGGTCGCGGTGCGTCCGGAGATGTGAGCGGCACGTGTCGCATCGTCCGCAGGCAGTGTGGTGCCCCGCTTCCCACCGGGCGGGTGCGCCGACGCGGCGGTGCTCGTCGACGAGTGTCTCCAGATGGGCACGCCGACGCTTGTATACCGGGGCGATATCGGCGTACGAGTGGGAGGACACGATTCCTTGACCGAGAATCAGACGGGTGTGCGTGGCGACGGGCACCCCGCTGCCCTCGAGTGCATCGGCGTACGCGGCGAGTTGCAGCAGCGCCTCGACCTTGGCGTGCCGGGAGAGCTTGGTGTCGTATACCGCGTAGGCGTCGCCTTCCCGGACGAGGAAATCGCAGAACCCGACGAGGCGCCCGTCGAAGAACGCGCCCTGGTAGACGACGGGGGCACCGTCGCGGACGGCCGAGAGGGTGGCATGGGCAGCCTCGGCCAGCCCACCTGTCGTGGACTCGGGGCGGGGGATCTCGACGACGCCCGACCCGTGTTCGGCACGGAAATCGGCAAGGATCCGCTGTTCGTGACGACTGCCGAGTCGCGCGGTGCGTTCGAGCATCGGATCGTCGGCAGCCGGAGTCTGCCGCGCGAGCCCGAGAACGGCGTCGAGTTCGCAGAGCACGGCGAACTCGCACGAGGCTGCGGCAGCGAGATCGCGGGCACTGTAGACCAGTACGTTGTCGAGCAGGAACATCGCGCCGCCTCCCCCGTGTGATGTCACCGACTATCGCAGAGACCGCCGACACGGTTGCCGTTGTGTCGGCGCCGTTGCGGTGAGAGCATCTATCCCAAAATGGAGAATACGATTCTTGGGAGGCTCGTGTGACGTCAGACGGAGTGGTCCGGCAGCAGCGGCGGGGTCGGGCGATCGCCATGACCGCAGAGGAGATCGACGCCTTTCTCTCGGAAGAGAGGACGTGCCGGGTCGCGACCGTCGGTAAGGACGGCAGTCCGCATGTGGCTCCGCTGTGGTTCGTGTGGGACGGGACTTTCGTCTGGCTCAATTCGGTGGTGCGAAGCCAGCGGTGGACCGATCTCGAGCGCGATCCGCGTATTGCCGTCGTCGTCGACGGCGGGGTCGAGTTCGGAGACCTGCGGGGAGTGGAGATCCGAGGCGCCGTACGGGCTGTCGGTGATGTGCCCCGCGGAACGGATCCGGACGGCACGCTTCACGGGGTCGAACTGGCGTTCGCCCGGAAATACACGGGCAGAGACGAATTCGTTGCCGACGGGCGGCATGCCTGGCTCCGGGTCACCCCCGAGTCGATCGCCAGCTGGGACTTCCGTAAGTTCCGCCGGGGCCACTGAGAGCGCGTACGTGCCGCAGGGCGTGCGCGTGCGACGGGCTCTCGATGCCGAGCACCGTTCGGGTGAGGAGTACGAGTCCCCACGGTCCGATCACCCAGATCGGCCACGGGTAGACCAGCGAGGTCGTGGCGAGCGAGACGAGTACCCAGACCAGGACGTTGATCGCGCCCACACTCGCCCATATGGACCACTCGATGCGCTGGTGTGCCGAAAGCCGGCGGCGGGAGCGGCCGGCCGCCGAGGGGCGTTCCGGCGACATGCTCACCGGAAGGCCGGTGAACTGTTCGCGTGCTTCGGCGACGGTGTCGGACGCGTAGATACGGGCTGCTCGCCGGTCGAATTCGTCGACCGTCAGGCGACCGGCGCCGACATGACGGACGAGTTCGTCGACGTACCGCGCGCGCTCGGGTTCTGATATCCGCAGATTCTCGGTGGACATGGGGTCCTCCAGGAGGATTCCGAGGGAGATTCCATTGTGGAATGTCGGTGTGTCCATGGTGGATATGCCACAGTGGAATGTCAACCCCTCGACGACAGGAAAAACGCATGGCCGGACGTCCCCTCAACGCCACAGCGGCGTCCCTCCTGGGGTTTCTCCACGAAGGCCCCAAAACGGGTTGGGACCTTGTCACCACGGCGCAGGAGCGAATCGGGAAGTTCTGGTCGCTCACCACCAGCCAGGTCTATCGAGAACTCTCGGCGATGGAACGCGACGGCCTGATCGAAGCGGGAGAGACGGGACCGCGAGCCCGCAAGCCCTACGCTCTCACCGACGACGGCCGGCGCGCGTTCGCCGACTGGCTCGAGCGTGATCCCGGGCCGGAGAACATCCGGCATCCTCTTCTGCTCACCGTGGCTTTCGCCGAGCATCTGCCGGCGCACAGGCTGGTCGAGATCCTCGCCCACTATCGGGCCGAGCACGAACGGCAACTCTCCGAGTACGAACAGTTGCTGGCAAGCCACGTACTGCCGGACTATCCGGCCGCTACCGTGGAATTCGGCATCGCGTACGAGCGCGCTGTCCTGAGCTGGCTTCGCGGCATGGACGAGCGACTCGGCGGAGCGGTCAACGCAGCGGATCGAAATGCGCCGACAACGGATCCTGATGTCCGGTAATCGCATTCGCCAGCATCCGGCCCGTCATCGGTCCCAGCGCGACGCCCCACATGCCGTGCCCGCCCGCAACGAAGACCCGAGGTGAACGTGTGCCTCCGATCAGGGGCAGACCGTCGGCGGTGCAAGGCCTCGACCCCACCCACTCCTCGTGCCGCCGGTCCCAGTCGATCCGCGGCAGGAGCGGACGGGTCGCGTCGACGATCGCCGTGATCCGCCGCGGATCGAGCGGGGCGTCGGGACTGCGGAACTCCATCATTCCGGCGATGCGGAGCCGGTCGTGCAGCGGCGTGCACGCCACGCGCTGGGCAGGGAAGTAGACGGGATGGTCGAGTGGCTCCTCCGGACGAACGGTGAAGCTGTAACCGCGCCCGGCCTGCACTCGCGTGCGGACACCGAACGGACGCGCAAGCGCATCGAGCCGCGCTCCGGTTGCGAGCACGACGGCATCGGCGGCCGCCCGCCGCCCGTCCGCCGAGACGACCTCGACCGTGCCACCCGAGTCGCGTACCGCCGTCACCTCGTAGCCCGCCACCACCTCTCCGCCCCGGACGCGAACGGACTCGGCGAGCGCCGACATGAAGCGGGGCGGATCGAGGAACCGCTGCCCCCGGATGCGCAACCCCGCGCACACCGGGTCGCCGAGCGCCGGGGCCAGCGCGTGCAGGCTGTCCGCATCCAGCAGATCGAAGTCGACCTCTCCGCCTGCTGCCCGTGAGTGGTCCAACTCCGTTATCAGGTGGTCGCGGTCGGATTCGCTCGTGAACGCGGCGAGGAACGGGTCTGCTTGCCGTGTCCGTTCGGCCACGCCGCCGGCTGCGAGGACGTCGTACGCCTCGGGTGCGATCCGGTCGGTGCGGGCGAAGATCTCCGCCGAGCGCTTCCAGCGCCGCGTGGTGCAGTGCCGGGCGAAATCCGCGAGGAACCGCAGAAGCCGCAGGTCGGTGGTGAAAGGCACGTATACCGGCGACGACGGCGTGAGCACCGAACGAAGCCCGTACCTCAGCACGGACGGTTCCGGCAGCGGCAATGTCAGTGCCGGGGCGAGCCAACCGGCATTGCCCCACGAGGCGTCGGCTGCCACGCCGGTACGGTCCAGCACCGTCACCTCGAGGTCGTGTTCCTGGAGGAACCACGCCGTCGACAGCCCGACCATGCCCGCGCCGACAACCACCACCCGACGAACTGCCATGACGCACTCCCGTCGTTCGAGTGACCCCGCCACCATGATGGACCCCGGCGGCGCGCGCCGCGAATCGCGGTGAGCAACGGGAGTGTTACTGCCGGGTAACGAGTTTCGTCGGAGACCGGTGTCGCGGGGGATTGTCGGTTACGGTCGGCGCAGTCCCATGCGCGAAGGGTTGTTGCCGATGCCGCTCTACGAATACCGCTGCGTCGACTGCGGTCCGTTCGACGTATCCGCTCCGATGAGCGACGTCCGCCCCACCACCGCATGCCCCGCGTGTGCCGCCGAGTCACTGCGCGCGGTGACCGCGCCACGACTCGGGCGCGGCCGCACGGCGGCGATGCGCGTGCTCGATTCCACCGCGCGCACCGCGTCCGAACCCGCTGTGGTGTCGGGTGCGATACCCGGTAGTCCGCGCACGCCACCGCGTCCGGTCACCACCGATCCTCGTCATCGAATGCTTCCCCGGCCCTGACCTGGCCGGAATACGGCTCGCACCCCCGGTCGCTCAGCCCCCGGTGCTCACTCCAGGAGGTTCCCTTGCCCGACGTCATCTTCCCGCTCGACTCCAATCGCAAGTTCACCGAGCAGGAGAAGATCGGCCACAACCGGTGGCACCCCGACATTCCGCCCGTCGCGACGGTCAAGCCGGGAGACTCGTTCCGGGTGCACTGCCGCGAGTGGTTCGACGGCGAGATCCACAACGACGACAGCGCCGACGACATCCGCAATGCTCCGCTGCACACCGTGCACGCGTTGTCCGGGCCGTTCGCGGTGGAAGGTGCGAAACCCGGGGATCTGCTGATCGTCGACATTCTCGACCTCGGGCCCATCCCGCAGGAGGATTCCGGGCCGCTCGCGGGACAGGGCTGGGGGTACACCGGCATCTTCGCCAAGCCGAACGGCGGCGGGTTCCTCACCGACCAGTTCCCCGACGCGTACAAGGCGGTCTGGGATTTCTCCGGTCAGACGGCAACGAGCCGGCATATTCCGCACGTGTCTTTCACGGGCATCGTGCATCCGGGACTGATGGGCACGGCCCCGTCGCACGACCTGCTCTCGACGTGGAACACGCGCGAGGCCGCACTCATCGCGACCGACCCGGAGCGTGTTCCGCCACTGGCGCTTCCGCCGGAACCGAACGGGGCGATTCTCGGTGCTCTGACAGGCCCCGAGTTCGATCGGGTCGCGGGGGAGGGCGCTCGTACCGCACCGCCGCGCGAGAACGGCGGCAACCAGGACATCAAGAACCTCACCAAGGGCAGCCGCATCTTCTATCCCGTGTTCGTCGACGGCGCGAATCTGTCGGTCGGTGACCTGCACTTCTCCCAGGGCGACGGCGAGATCACGTTCTGCGGCGCCATCGAGATGGGCGGGTTCATCGATCTTCGCGTCGACATCATTCCCGGCGGGATGACGACCTACGGCGTGAGCGAGAACGCGATCTTCATGCCGGGCAACACCGACCCGCAGTTCTCGGAGTGGCTGGCGTTCTCCGGAACGTCGGTGACGCTCGACGGTGAACAGCGGTACCTGGATTCGCAACTGGCGTACCAGCGCGCGTGTCTGCACGCCATCGACTACCTCACCAAGTTCGGTTACACCCCGGAACAGGCCTATCTTCTGCTCGGCGCCGCGCCCATCGAAGGCAGATTGTCGGGAGTCGTCGACATCCCGAACTCGTGCGCGACCGTCTACATCCCGACCTCGATCTTCGACTTCCCGGTCTCCCCGAGCGTCGACGGCCCGTTCCGGATCGATCCGGGTGCGGGGGCGCCCCGCTCGCCGGCGTAAACACGTCCTAAGATCCCGTTCGAAAGTTCTGCTGCCGAAGGGGACAAGAATGAGCACACACGTCGAACAGCGTGAGTTCCAGGCCGAGACGCGCCAACTGCTCGATCTGATGATCCACTCGATCTACTCCAACAAGGACACGTTCCTTCGTGAGTTGATCTCCAACGCCTCCGACGCGCTGGACAAGCTCCGGCTCGAATCCTTCCGCGACAAGGATCTGCAGGTCGACACGTCCGACCTGCACATCGAACTCGAGGTCGACAAGGAGGCCCGCACCCTCACGGTCCGCGACAACGGCATCGGCATGACGCGCGACGAAGTCGTCGATCTGATCGGCACGCTCGCGCGTTCGGGCACCGGTGAACTGCGGCAGAAGTTGCGCGAAGCCAAGGACGCCGCCGCATCCCAGGAACTGATCGGCCAGTTCGGCATCGGTTTCTACGCCTCGTTCATGGTCGCCGACAAGGTCACGCTGGTCACCCGCAAGGCGGGCGAAGCCTCGGGAACCAGGTGGGAATCGAGCGGAGAATCCACCTACACGATCGAGACCGTGGACGACGCCCCGCAGGGCACGTCCGTCACCCTCCACCTCAAGCCGGAGGATGCCGACGACCACCTCTTCGACTACACCTCGCAGTGGAAGCTCGAGGAGATCGTCAAGAAGTACTCCGACTTCATTGCCTGGCCGATTCGTATGGAGGTCACGCGCACCACCAAGGGTGAGGACGGTACCGACGAGGTCGGCGTCGAGACCAAGACGCTCAATTCGCAGAAGGCACTGTGGGCGCGCTCGCGGGACGAGGTGTCCGACGAGGAGTACACCGAGTTCTACAAGCACGTCGCGCACGCATGGGACGAACCCCTCGAGATCATTCCGATGCGCGCGGAGGGGACGTTCGAGTACCAGGCGCTGCTCTTCATTCCGAGCCATGCGCCGTTCGACCTGTTCACCCGGGAGCGGACGACAGGCATCCAGCTCTACGTCAAGCGCGTCTTCATCATGGACGACTGCGAGGATCTCGTTCCCGAGTACCTGCGGTTCGTCAAGGGTGTGGTCGACGCGCAGGACCTCTCGCTCAACGTCTCCCGCGAGATCCTGCAGCAGGACCGGCAGATCCGCGCGATCCGCCGCCGCCTCACCAAGAAGGTCCTGTCGACGGTCAAGGACATGGCGACGCAGGACGCCGAGAAGTACCGGACCTTCTGGAACGAGTTCGGCCGCGTCCTCAAGGAAGGCCTGATCTCCGATACCGACAACCGCGACACGCTTCTCGAGATCGCGTCCTTCGACTCGACGGCGAGTGACGACGAGCAGACGACGCTCGCCGGATACGTCGAACGCATGAAGGACGGCCAGGACGAGATCTACTACATCACCGGCGAGTCCCGGCAGCTGCTCGAAAGCTCGCCGCACATGGAGGCGTTCGCGGCGAAGGGCATCGAGGTGCTCTTGCTGACCGACCCGGTCGACGAGATGTGGGTGACGTCGGTTCCGGAGTACGACGGCAAGCCGTTCCGCTCCGTCGCCAAGGGCGAGGTCGATCTCGACACCGAGGACGAGAAGAAGGCGGCCGAAGCCGAACGCGAGGAGCAGGAGAAAGAGTTCGGCGACCTGCTGACGTGGATGAAGGACACCCTCGACGAACACGTCAAGGAGGTGCGGCTCTCGTCGCGCCTCACGACATCGCCCGCCTGCATCGTGGGCGACACCTTCAGCATGTCGCCGGCGCTCGAACGCATGTACCGGGCATCGGGCCAGCCGATCCCGCGAACCAAGCGCATCCTCGAACTCAACGCCGGACATCCGCTCGTCTCGGGTCTTCGCACGGCGCACGCGGAACGCAACGACGATCCTGCGCTCGCCGAGACCGCGGAACTGCTGTACGGGATGGCGCTGATCGCCGAAGGCGGTGAGGTCGAGGACCCGGCGCGCTTCACACGGCTCCTCGCCGACCGCCTCGCCCGCACGGTGTAGTCGGGCCCAAGGGGGCGGTGTGATCGGGCCCGGGGGCGGTGCGGAACCGACGTCCGCTTCCGCCCCCCCTGGCTCTGCCCGCCACGTCATCGATAGGGTCGGTTCATGAGTGACGTGGGTGGAGTTCTGTTCGACATCGAGGGCGTGATCGTCACCTCGTGGAAGCCGGTGCCGGGGGCCGCCGACGTGCTGGCCCGGTTGCGCGAGGACGGCGTGACCCGGGCATTTCTCACCAACACCACTTCGCGCACGCGCTCCGCGATCGCGCGCTCGCTCACCGATCTGGGAATGCCGGTCGATCCGGACGAAATAGTGACGGCCGCGGGACTCACCGCGGAATACGTCCGGCAGACCTACCCGGGCCGCCGCTGCTGGGTACTGAACGACGGTGATATCGAGGACGATCTCGAGGGCATCGTGCAGGACGACGTCGATCCCGAGGTCGTCGTCCTGGGTGGAGCAGGTCGTCATTACGACCACCGCGCGCTGAGCAGGGTCGCGGACCTGATGCTCGGCGGAGTGCCTGTCGTTGCGATGCACCGGGCGATGTCGTGGCAGACGGACGACGGGTTGCGCCTCGACACCGGGTCGTACCTCGCCGGGCTCGAGGAGTTGACCGGCCGGACCGCGGTGACGGTAGGCAAGCCCTCGATGCGCGGGTTCCTCGTCGCGGCGGACCTGATGGGCGCGGAACCCGACTCCATCGTCGTGGTCGGTGACGACCTCGCGGGTGAGGTGGTTCCCGGTCAGCGGCTCGGTATGACCGGAGTTCTGGTACGTACCGGGAAGTTTCGCCAGTCGGTGCTCGATCTCTCGGTCGACGAGCCCGACCATGTGATCGACTCGGTGGCCGATCTGCCGGCACTGCTCGACGCCCTCTGAGGACGCACGTCCACCTGTGAGGTGGTTCCTCGCGCCCGTCCGGTGTGATCGGTACCCTACCGCCGGGGGATCAGCCCTCACCGTCTCCTGTAGAGGCAATCCAGCGCAGAGGAGTGCTCTTTGTCCATTCGATCCTTCCGTTCCGTTCTCTCCGGCCGCCGTGTCGCACGCGCCGGTGTGCTCGTCGCCCTCGGCGTGGCGTCGGCCGCTTTCATGGGGACCGGGACCGCGGCGGCCGCTCCGGTGACGTGTCTGTCTCCGCCGTCCGCAAACCAGATCCTCGTCTCGGACGCCGCGAGTTGCGGCGCGACGGCCGCTCCGGGCGCCACGGCGCGCGCGTCGGCTGCCGACAGCGGCACCGCGGTGTCCGTCGCGGAGCGAGGGGGAGCTGCCGAGTCCCACGCAACCGGATTCGGCACTGCGCTCAGCGGGGCCGCCGACGGAGGCCGCTCCTACGCGTACGCGCTCGGCGGCGGGCTGAGTCATTCGTGGGCCGAGGGACCGGCCATGACGGTGTCGGTCGCGGGCTGGGGCTCGGGTGCGACCGCCGATACGACCGGCGTGACCTGCGTGGGTGCCCAGTCGTTCGCGGTCAACACGGCGACCGGTCAGTGGTGCGCCGTGGGTGTCGGTTCTACGCGTCGATAACTTTCTTCCGCGTTTTTCCGCTGCACTGTGACGGGGGTGGTGTGTGCCTGTAATCTTGCACTCACCACCCCCGCGTGGTAAGAATGCACTTAGCACGCGCCACACCTGAGTGCCAGGTCGGGACGGTGAGACCGGGAATAACGACACTCCCTGGTCGTCCGTCGCGGGCACTGAACCCGGCCGGCAAGCGTGTCACCCCCATACCCGGAGGATCACTTCGCAATGGCCAAGATCATCGCGTTCGACGAAGAGGCTCGTCGCGGCCTCGAACGGGGCCTCAACAGCCTCGCCGACGCAGTCAAGGTGACGTTGGGCCCCAAGGGTCGCAACGTCGTTCTCGAGAAGAAGTGGGGCGCTCCCACGATCACCAACGATGGTGTGTCCATCGCCAAGGAGATCGAGCTCGAGGACCCGTACGAGAAGATCGGCGCCGAGCTGGTCAAGGAAGTCGCCAAGAAGACCGACGACGTTGCGGGTGACGGCACCACCACCGCCACCGTTCTCGCCCAGGCGCTGGTGCGCGAGGGTCTGCGCAATGTTGCAGCAGGAGCAAACCCGCTCGGCCTCAAGCGCGGCATCGAGAAGGCCGTCGAGGCTGTCACGGCCCGGCTGCTCGACACCGCCAAGGAAGTCGAGACCAAGGAGCAGATCGCTGCTACCGCCGGCATCTCCGCCGGTGACCCCGCGATCGGTGAGCTCATCGCCGAGGCCATCGACAAGGTGGGCAAAGAAGGCGTCATCACCGTCGAGGAGTCGAACACCTTCGGCCTTCAGCTCGAGCTGACCGAGGGCATGCGCTTCGACAAGGGCTACATCTCCCTCTACTTCGCCACTGACGCAGAGCGTCAGGAGGCAGTGCTCGAGGATCCCTACATCCTGCTCGTCAGCTCCAAGATCTCCACGGTCAAGGACCTGCTGCCGCTGCTCGAGAAGGTCATCCAGTCGGGCAAGCCGCTGCTGATCATCGCCGAGGATGTCGAGGGCGAAGCCCTGTCGACCCTGGTGCTGAACAAGATCCGCGGCACCTTCAAGTCCGTCGCCGTCAAGGCTCCGGGCTTCGGCGATCGCCGTAAGGCTCAGCTCGCCGACATCGCCATCCTCACCGGTGGCGAGGTCATCAGCGAAGAGGTCGGCCTCTCGCTCGAGACCGCCGGCGTCGAGCTCCTCGGCCAGGCACGCAAGGTCGTCGTCACCAAGGACGAGACCACCATCGTCGAGGGTGCGGGCGATCCCGACTCCATCGCCGGTCGCGTCAACCAGATCCGCGCCGAGATCGAGGCGTCGGATTCGGATTACGACCGCGAGAAGCTGCAGGAGCGCCTGGCCAAGCTGGCCGGTGGCGTCGCCGTCATCAAGGCCGGCGCTGCGACCGAGGTCGAGCTCAAGGAGCGCAAGCACCGCATCGAAGATGCCGTGCGTAACGCCAAGGCAGCAGTCGAAGAGGGCATCGTCGCCGGCGGTGGCGTTGCACTTCTGCAGGCCGCTCCGGCTCTGGACGAGCTCAAGCTCGAGGGCGACGAGGCGACCGGTGCGAACATCGTCCGCGTTGCTCTCGAAGCACCGCTGAAGCAGATCGCCTTCAACGCCGGCCTCGAGCCCGGCGTCGTTGCCGAGAAGGTTCGCAACCTGCCCGCGGGCCACGGCCTCAACGCCGCGACCAACGAGTACGGCGACCTGCTCGCTGCAGGCATCAACGACCCGGTCAAGGTCACCCGCTCGGCGCTGCAGAACGCAGCGTCCATCGCGGCTCTGTTCCTGACCACCGAGGCCGTTGTCGCCGACAAGCCGGAGAAGTCTTCTGCTCCGGCCGGCGATCCGACCGGCGGCATGGGCGGCATGGACTTCTGATCCAGCCCCCGGCATACGCCAGGTAGTCCTCCGCGCGGGGCCCCCCCCCCCCCCCCGCGGCATGTCCGGGGAACCTCGTTGTTCCTGATGCGTTCGGCAGGAACGCATTCCCGGGATTACCGAGCGGACGACCTGCGTAACTCGCGGCCGCTGAGTGCCCGGGGTGCGTACACGGCCCGGCCCCGTCCTTCCGGCCGCGACCCTGACCTTCGAGACCCGAAATCCCACCCCCGAACCCGATGTCCGATTCATTCCCATTGGGAGGTCTATGGTGTATCAATTGACAGAGCCCTCGATTATTCGGGGCGGTAACTCAGCGTCGCCGTTTGGCTGACGAAAGCACACGGGAGGTCGGTCGAGTGATCTCGGCGTTGTTCCGGCGAGCGATCGCCACTGTAGGGATAGGGGTGCTGGTTCTCCTCGGAGCACCGGGCATTGCTTCCGCCGAGCCTGTTTCGCATCTGTCCCGCGTCGAGGTCAAGAGCGATCGCGTCGTGGTGGCCCACGTGTACTCCGCAGCGATGGATCGTGAAGTGGCGCTGCGCGTGTACACGCCGGCGGACACGAGCGTGCCGAGTCCGACGCTCTATCTGCTCAACGGCGCCAGTGGCGGGCAAGGGGTAGCCACCTGGGATGCGCGGACGAACATGGACGAGTTCTTCGCCGACAAGAACGTCAACGTGGTCACTCCGTTGGACGGCTCGTTCACCTATTACACCGATTGGCTCGAGGACGACCCGATTCTGGGCCGGAACAAGTGGACGACGTTCCTCACTCGTGAACTGCCGCCGATCATCGATGCCGAATTCGGCACGACCGGCACGAATGCGATCGCGGGATTGTCGATGTCGGGGACTTCGGTTCTGAGTCTCGCGATCGCGGAGCCGACACTGTACAAAGCGGTGGGTGCCTACAGCGGCTGTGCCGAAACGAGCACCGAACTCGGGCAACTTTATGTCCGGGCAGTGGTGGAGAGTCGCGGAGAAGCGAACGCGGAGAACATGTGGGGCCCGTACGGCGGCCCCGGTTGGGTCCAGAACGATCCCTTCGTCAACGCCGAGAAGTTGCGGGGCATCGATCTCTACATCTCCTCGGCCACCGGGCTGCCGGGTGAGCATGATCGTCTCGGCTCTACCTGGGTCGGCGACGATCCGGGCCTGCTGGCGAACCAGGTGGTTGTCGGAGGCGTGATCGAGGCGGCGGTCGACAACTGCACGCGCCGGTTGGCTGCGCGCCTGGAGGAGCTGGAAATTCCCGCTGTGTTCGACTTCCGTCCGGCGGGAACGCATTCCTGGGGTTATTGGGAAGACGATCTGCACAACTCGTGGCCCATGCTTGCGAACGCACTCGAGGTGAGCTGAGACGACACCGACCCGGTGCGCGCACTTGACGAACCGGTCATCACCTTCGATGGTGATGACCGGTTCGTCGTATACGGCGGTTCGCGGCAGCGGACAAAATCCGTCGTTGGCGTCGCTGTCGACGGATGACCGGGTGGGTCCGATGTGGCCGGACCCCAGGTGCACGCCTGGGAAACTGGGCTGACTCCCACCGGAATGTCCGTTTCGCACTATTCCTCCTTCTCGTGGTGTATCTATTGATGCGTCTCCGGACTATTCGGAGGCGGTCATCGGGCGTCGCCGCGTGCGTCGACGAAGCATCAGGGAGGGTCGAGTGATCTCGGCGTTGTTCCAGCGGATACTTGCGGTGGTGGGGGTAGCGGCGACGGTTCTCGTCGCGCTGCCGAATATTGCGTCCGCACAGAATGTTTCGTATCTGTCCCACATCGTTGTCGAGAACGAACGCGCGGTGGTGGCCCACGTGTACTCCGCGGCGATGGACCGGGTCGTGCCGCTTCGTGTGCGCACACCGGCCGACACGAGTCACGCCGCCCCCACGCTCTATCTGCTGAACGGGGCCGGCGGAGGGCAGGGGGTGGCCACCTGGGACGAGCAGACGGACATCGACGAATTCTTCGCCGACAAGAACGTCAACGTCGTGACTCCGCTGGACGGATCATTCAGCTACTACACCGACTGGCGACGGGACGATCCGGTACTCGGCCGCAACAAGTGGACCACCTTCCTCACGCGTGAGCTTCCTCCGGTCATCGATGCCGCCTTCGGTACGACGGGTGTGAATGCCATCGCGGGGCTGTCGATGTCGGGGACGTCGGTGTTGGGCCTCGCCATCGCGAAGCCGACGTTGTACCGGGCGGTAGGCGCCTACAGCGGATGTGCCGAAACGAGTACAGAACTCGGGCAACTCTATATCCGGACCGTGGTCGAAAGCCGCGGAGGAGCCGATGTGGAAAACATGTGGGGCCCGCTCGACGGTCCCGGATGGGTCGAGAACGACCCGTACGTCAACGCCGAGAAGTTGCGAGGTATCGACCTCTATGTCTCCTCGGCTACCGGACTCCCGGGCAAGCATGAGCACCTCGGCGCCCGTTCGGTCGGGAACGACCCGGCTCTGCTGTTGAACCAGGTGGTGATGGGCGGCGTGATCGAGGCTGCGGTCGACGACTGCACACGGCGTCTCGCAGCCAGGCTCGAAGAGCTGGATATACCCGCTGTTTTCGAGTTCCGCCCGACCGGAACGCATTCCTGGGGCTACTGGGAAGACGACTTGCACAACTCGTGGCCCATGCTTGCGAGGGCTATGGAGACGCGCTGATATTTGCACAGTCGGGTGCGCTCACCTGTCATGGGCGCACCGCGATCTACCGTGCGAATTATGTTGATGCGCAGCGGATTAGCGAATCATCAGCGCTCACGACTTCTCCACAAAAACCATTGACGCTTTAAGTACCGGACAGTATGGTTGGCCCCACGGCACCCGCTCGGATCCGAAATTTACTGTGCCGCAACCGATCTGTTTCATCGTCTCCAGGAGGACACATGGGTAGCACAACGATCACCGAGATCATCAACTTCTTCTTCTCGCTGCTCCTGCAGACCGCGCAGTTCATCAGCTGATCGCCGCATAACCCGATCGCCGCTGTACCCGATCGCTGGTTGTACCTGACCGTCGATCGTCGCTCTATCCGACGCCCGGGGGCATGACGTCTCCGGCAGGAATCTGGAGGAAACATGGGTAGCATCTCGAGTGGTTTCGAAGCCATCAGCCAGTTCGTCGAACTGATCCTGGTGATCGCGCCGGTACTGCTGACCGGCTCGCTGTAAAGAGTGGATTATGAGGCCGTGAGTCCCGAGGTTCGGGGCTCACGGCCTCTTCCGTTTCGTGGGCGCGTTCGTCAGCGCCGGACCGCCGGTTCCCTCCGGCCTGATCAGCTTTGCAGCGCCGGCTCGGCCGATTGCTTCGCGAGTCGGGCGGCGATCGCTGCACACACCAGCAGCTGAATCTGGTGAAACAGCATGAGGGGAAGAATGATCAGTCCGATGGGTTCTCCGGGAAACAGAACCGTGGCCATCGGCAGGCCGGTGGCGAGCGACTTGGTGGAACCGCAGAAGAGGATGGCCGTCCGGTCCTCGTACGAGAATCCGAGTTTGGCGGGCGCGTACCAGGTGAGCGCCAGCACGATCGCCAGCAGGAGTATGCACACTCCGGCGAGTGCAAGCAGACGCAGAACAGACAACTGGGTCCAGATGCCCTCGTTCATGCCGCGACTGAACGCGACATAGACGACGAGCAGAATGGAACCGCGGTCGACGAGCTTGAGGGGCTTGCCGTGTGCCGTGACCCAGCCCCCGATCCAGCGGCGCATGACCTGGCCCGCGACGAAGGGGACCAGCAACATGAGCACGATGTCCAGCACTGCCGCGGAACTGAAGGTCACTCCTTGCGTACTCATCGTCACTGCGACGAGTGCCGGGGTGAACAGGATTCCGAGCAGGCTCGAGGCAGATGCCGAGACGACCGCGCCGGGGATATTGCCGCGAGCAACGGAGACCAGTGCGATCGAGGACTGCACTGTCGAGGGCAGCAGGCACAGGTACAACACACCCAGATAGAGCGGCTCGGTGAGCAGCCACGGAACGAAGACCTTGGCAGCAAGGCCGAGGAGCGGGAAGATCACGAAGGTGACCGCGAGAATGGTCGCGTGCAGCCGCCAATGTCTCAGGCCCGCCACGGCTTCGGCGGTAGACAGGCGCGCGCCGTACAGGAAGAAGAGAAGGCCGATCGCGATCTTCGATGCCCATGTGAAGACATCGAGCCCGACGCCGTGTGCGGGCAGGGCCGCGGCGACGGCAACTGTCAGCACGATTCCGACAAGGAACGGGTCGAGTCGATTGAGAAACGGGATCTTCGCCAGCATGGTTCGACGCTAGGCCATGGTGGGCTGATTCGAGAAGCCGATTACCGCGATCACTGTGATCACAGATTGTGATTGAATGCAGGGGTGTTCGATCCCGTCCACCTCCGTAGTTTCCTGGCCGTCGAAAGCGAACGCAGTTTCACGGCGGCGGCGCGGCGCCTGGGCCTGCGGCAATCCACCGTGAGTCAGCACGTCGCCAAACTCGAGGCGACTGCGGGTCGTCGGCTGTTCGTGCGCGACACCCACACCGTCGAGCCGACCGCCGACGGGAGCGCGATGCTCGGATTCGCCCGCGAGATCCTCGAGCGTCACCACGCCGCCCAGCGTTACTTCACCGAATCCACCGTCAGTGGGCGCGTGCGGTTCGGTGCGTCCGACGATCTGGTGCTCCACGAACTCCCCGCGATCCTCGCCGAGTTCCGGCGGGGGCATCCGCGTGTGGATTTCGAACTCACCGTCGGACTCAGTGAGAACCTGCACCGCAGCCTGGAGGACGGCGATCTCGATCTCATGTTCGGAAAGCGCCGGCCCGGCGAGCGTCACGGCGAACTGATCTTCCGTGACAAGCTCGAGTTCCTCGGCGCACCCGGCTTCGTGCCGGACCCGGAGGGACCGATACCGCTCGTCACCTATCCCCACCCGTCGCTGACCCGGGAGATCGCGCTCGACGTGCTCCAGCGGTGCGGATACGGAGCGCGGGTGACATGCGTCGCCGACAGTCTCATCGGGTTGAGCGCTGCAGCACTGGCGGGGCTGGGTGTCGTCCTGCATGCGAGCAGGCTCCCACCGGCGGGTCTCGTTCCTGTTCGGTCCGCAACCCGCCGGTTACCCGATGCCGGTCATCTCGATTTCGTGCTCGTCGCGCGCCGAAGCGTGCTCAGTGAGCCGGAGCGTGCGCTCCGTGCAGCGATTCTGGCCAACGCCGACCGGCTGGTGCGCGATACCCACGACACCGACCCTCATTCCGGCAGCAGCATCCACAGGGCGAGGTAGAGAAGCACTGCCGTGCCACCGGTGACGAACGCTGCGAGCACCGCGCCCGCGCGGACGAGATTGACGTCCAGGCCGAAGTATTCGGCGAGGCCTCCGCAGACGCCACCGAGAATGCGCTGCGACGAGGAGCGGGCGAAGGGACGGGGGGTGTTGTTCTCGAATGTCATGATTCGATCGTGCCGGTTGTGAGCCTTCCGCACATCGGGGACGAACCCGGATCTCTACCCTGATCTTTCTCTCGGGGGTGCGGGCGAGACCCAGGATCAGGATGAGGCCAAGTATCGCCGGTCGTGATCGGGAAGAGCAGACTCGGTGTTCGTCATGTTTTCGAGAAGGAGTTCCCGTCCATGGACACCGTCAGCGATCGTCGTCTCGTCGCCTTGCTTCGCCGCTACGGCGCCGATGAAGCCGAACGTGTAGGCGCCCGCATCGACCCATTGCTGTGGAACGACGTTCTTGCGGTTCAGCTCGCGCACCGGTCGGTACGGAAGTTCCTGCCCGAGAAGGTGTCCGAAAGCCACTTCCGTGCGATCGTCGCGGCGGCTTCGTCGGCTGCCAGTTCCAGCAACCTGCAGTTGTGGAGTGTGATCGCGGTGACCGATCGTGAGCGCCTCGGCCGCATAGCGGAACTCGCCGGCAACCAGGAGGCGGTGCGCAGCGCGCCTCTTCTCCTGGTGTGGGTCGCGGATCTGGCGCGTGCCGCCCGGTTGGCGACGAGGCGTGGCAGAGACCTCGTCAACGCGGGCTATCTCGAATCGGCGGTGCTCGGGATCGTCGACACGACCGTGGCCGCGCAGAACGCCGCACTCGCCGCGGAATCACTCGGGCTCGGCACGGTATTCATCGGGGCGCTCCGTGACCACCCGACCGACCTTGCTTCCGAACTGGCCTTGCCCGACCACAGTTTCGCCGTGGTCGGGCTGGTGGTGGGCCGTCCCGACCCGGCCGAGTATCCGGAGGTCAAGCCGCGGCTCGGTCAGGACGTCGTGCTGCACCGAGAGCAGTACGGGTCCGGCGCGCAGGATGCGGAGGACGAAGGGGTAGCCGCATACGAAGACGCCATTGCGCAGTTCTACCGGAGCCAGGGCCTACCGGACAGCTGGAGCGAGCGCGTCCTCGGTCGTTTTGCCGCACCGGGTGCGCTGGGGCACCGGGAAGGTCTGCGGCAAGCGTTGCTGCAGCGAGGGTTCGGATTCGAGTGAGGACTCGTCCGTGGGCAGTGCTCAACGGCAGACGACGGTGAGTCCGATTCCGCGCCAGACCTCGGTTTCGACGCGCTCGAATGCCCCGTCCTCGTGGTCGTACTCGTAGTCGACCTCGACGCGGTTCCCCTTGTCGCGTTGCTCGGTGACGACGCAATGACCCGACAGATTGCCCGACCGGTTCGTGATCGAATGAGGAATGTTGCGTTCGGTGAGAAGCTCGACCGCCGACTGCTGGCTCATGCCGACGACGACGGGAACGGTTTGTGCTGTGGCAGTGCCTGTTCCGAGAGCGACGGCCGCCGCGCCGGCAAAGAGTGCTGCAATAACCTTGGTGCGCATGAATTCTCCCGATGGTGAGTGACCCGCGAAATCGAACACGTCTATCGTGCGCCGGACATGCACCCGAACACATCCGGGCACGTCCCCCATCTCGACCCTGAACTCGACCTCGGGGTCGAGTTCGAATCCGGGGTGCGATGCGGGTGGGTCTGCGTACGATCGGGTCCATGGCGGGACGGACACGGGTGGCGCTTGCGCTGGGGAGCGGGGGCGCCAGGGGGTATGCGCATATCGGCGCAATCCAGGTGATCGAGGAACGCGGCCTCGAAATCGTCGGCGTGGCAGGCGCTTCGATGGGTGCGCTGGTCGGGGGTGTCTACGCGGCGGGCAAACTCGAGCCGTACACGCAGTGGGCGCTGAGCCTGTCCCAGATGGATGTCGTGCGGCTGCTCGACGTGTCGGTGTCGGCTCCCGGCGCCATCCACGCCGAGCGGATCCTGTCGAAGATGCGCGACATACTCGGAGAGGTCTCGATCGAGGATCTGCCGATCCCGTTCACAGCCGTTGCCACCGACCTCGCGGCGGGACGCGCGGTGTGGTTCCAGCGGGGTCCCGTCGACGCGGCGATCCGAGCGTCGATCGCAATTCCCGGCGTCATCACTCCCGTGGTGCTCAACGGCAGGGTTCTCACCGACGGAGGCACACTGTCGCCGTTGCCGATCGCCCCGACCGTCGGAATGCACGCTGATCTCACGATCGGCGTCAGTCTCGCCGGAGAGGACGGCGGTCGGCCGCACTCCCCCGAGAACGCGAGTTCGGAACCGCGGCCTGCCGAGGAATGGATGGGACGTTTCCGTCGTAGCGCTGCCTCGGTGCTCGAAACCGACATCGTGCGATCGGTGGTCAACCGGTTCTCCGCGAGCAGCGTAGACAACGACGACTCGTTCGCGGACACGACGGTCCCCGAGGCGGATACCGGAACGCACGACGCGCCGACGCCGAAGTTCGGACGCGTTGCGGTGATGAACCGGTCGCTCGACATCATGCAGTCGGCCCTGTCGCGGTTCCAGCTCGCCGCCTATCCGCCGGACGTGTTCGTCGAGGTCCCGCGAACCGCGTGCCGGAGTCTCGATTTCCACAGGGCCGCGGACATGATCGCTCTGGGAAGAGCGCTCACCGCGGCGGCGCTCGACGACGCCGGCATCCCGGACCCCGCCACGCGGGAGGTCGCGCCCGAACCGGCGAACGACGAGCCCGGATCGGCCTAGTCTGAGCCGGTGCAGACCGTACCGATCCAGTTACCCGACGGCACCACGACACCGGTGCGGTTGTTCGCGGGCCCCGATCACGAGCACGAATCCCGTCGCGATTCGTCACGCGCAGTGGTCGTGATCGTGCCGGGACTCGGCGTTCCCGCCGGATACTACGAATCGTTCGCCGAGGCGCTGACCGGGTACGGGTTCGATGCGGCGATCTGCGAACTGGCGGGGCAGGGGGACAGCCGCCCCCGGCCCGGACCGGAGAGCACCTACGGCTACCACGACATCGTCGCCGTGCATCTGCCCGCCGTGTTCGAGGTGGTGCGGGAGCGCTTTCCGGATTCGACGCCCTATCTGCTCGGGCATTCGATGGGAGGCCAACTCGGCGTGCTCTACGCGTCGCGGATCCGCGGCCGGCTCGGCGGGCTGATTCTCGTCGCTGCGGGCACCCCGTATTACCGGCACTACCGCGGTGCCCGCCGCCCCGGACTCCTGCTGGGCTCGGCGGCGATGTCGTTGACGTCGAGTGTCGCGGGTTTCTGGCCGGACGACCGGATCGACGTGGCAGGATTCGGCCGGCAGTCCCGCGTCCTGATTTCCGACTGGGCGCGGCTCGCGCGCGGAGGCCGGTTCGATCCGGCCGGCGCCGACATCGACTACGAGGAGCGGCTTGCCCGCCTCACCCTGCCGGTCCTGTCGATCACCATCGAGGGCGACGAGCTGACGCCGGTGGAGTCGGCCCGCCACCTGCTGGGCAAACTGCCCGCCGCGGACATCACGACGTGGCACAACCCCCGGAAGCTCGGGCACAACGGCTGGATCCGCGACAACGTCGACACGGCGGCGAAGGTCGCCGCGTGGTTACGCGACCGCTAGGTCACGTGAGCTTGTCCGCCAGAAACGTGAAGGTCAGCGCCGACTTGAATGCCGCCTGCGCATTGTCGGCTGCACCGCCGTGTCCACCTTCGATGTTCTCGTAGTACCAGACTTCGTGACCCTCCTCCTCGAGGCGGGCGACCATCTTGCGGGCATGGCCGGGGTGGACGCGATCGTCGCGAGTGGAGGTCGTCACCAGGATCGGCGGGTACGTCGCATCCGGGTCGGTGTTCTGGTACGGCGAGTATCCGCTGAGGAACTCCCATTCTTCGGGCTTGTCGGGGTCGCCGTACTCGGCCATCCAGGAAGCACCGGCGAGCAGCAGGTGGTAGCGCTTCATGTCGAGCAACGGCACCTGGCACACGATCGCGCCGAGCAACTGCGGGTACCGGGTGAGCATCACGCCCATCAGGAGTCCGCCGTTGCTGCCTCCCTGCGCGCCGAGCTGCTCTGCCGTGGTGATGCCCCGCGCCACAAGGTCTTTCGCAACGGCGGCGAAGTCCTCGAAGACTTTGTGCCGGTTCTCCTTGAGCGCTTGGGTGTGCCAGCCCGGACCGTACTCGCCACCGCCGCGGATGTTGGCGATCACGTACGTGTAGCCCTTCTCGAGCCACGCGCGGCCGATACCTCCGCTGTAGGCGGGCACCATCGAGTTCTCGAATCCGCCGTAGCCGTACAGCAGGGTGGGTGACGGGCTCGCCGTATTGCGTCCCACCACGAAGTACGGAATCTGTGTGCCGTCGTCGGATGTCGCGAAATGCTGCACCACCGAAATGCCGGTGGCGTCGAAGAAGGACGGCGCGGACTTGATCGGCTCGATCCCGCCACCCACCGTGCCGGACAGCAGTGTCGCCGGGATCGTGAAGCCGCTCGAATTGAGGAAGAAGTCGTCGCCGGTGAGCGGGTCCACGTCGATGATCGATGTCGACGTCGCGTCCGGCACCCCGGGCAATTCCTCGTCCGACCAGCCGTCGGCGCCGGGGGTGAGGACCCGCATCTGGGTCTGCACATCGCGCAACGTGACGACGAGCAGATGGTTCTGCGTCCACGCGTACTGTTCGAGCGATGTGTGCTCGTCGGGAGTGAACAACACCGTCAGGTCCCGCGAGCCCGACAGGAACGAGGGATAGTCGGCAGCGAGCAACGCGCCGGCGGGGTGCCCCAGCCATTCGGAGCGGGTACGGATCAGCAGGTGATCGCGGTACACACTCACCCGCGCGTCGTGCGGAACTTCGAGTTCGACGAGTTCGCCGGTCGCCGTCAGTTCGAACCGCCGGGCCCGGTAGAAGTCGAGAGCACGATCGACGAAACTGCGCTCGTAACCGGGGGTGTCGTCGTACCACGCGGATACCGCGACATCGCCCGCTTCGCCCTCGAAGACCGTGTCCACGTCCGCCAGGGGCGTTCCGCGCCGCCAGCGCGCGGCGATGCGGGGATATCCGGAGTCGGTCAGTGATCCCTCGCCGAAATCTGTTCCCACATAGACGGTATCGGCATCGATCCACCCGATGTCGGTCTTCGCCTCCGGCACTTCGAAGCTGTCCGGTCCGGAGACGAACTGCCGCGTGACGAGGTCGAACTCGCGAACGACCGTGGCGTCGGCACCGCCGCGCGAGAGGCTGATGAGCGCGCGCGTCTGGTCCGGACGCAGGACCTGGGCACCCGACCACACCCAGTTCTCGCCTTCCTCTTCGGCCACGGCATCGAGGTCGACCAGGACGTCCCACTCCGGGTTGTCGCGTACGTACTGGTCCATCGTGGTGCGTCGCCACAGCCCGCGCACATGAGTGGCGTCACGCCAGTAGTTGTAGAGGTACTCGCCGCGGCGCCGGGCATACGGAATGCGAGCGTCGGTGTCGAGAACTTCGCGGATCCGGCTTTCGAGTGTGCCGAAACCGGTGCTGCGGGTATAGGCGTCGACCGTGCGGTCGTTGTGGGCGCGGACCCAGTCGAGCTGCTTCTCGCCCGTGACGTCCTCGAGCCAGAGGTACGGGTCGGTGGTGGTGTCGCTCATGACTTCATTTCTACCCGGCATTACGCTGCCGAGGTGCAGCTCACCCCCGCGGACGCGCAGATGTACTGGCTCTCCGATCGAATGCCGAACGACCAGTTCCTGCTCTTCTGCTTCGCTACCGGCGCCGGTGTGGACGAGGTGCGCGAGGCGGTGCGCAGGCGTACCGACGTCATGGGGAAGTTGCTGTGCCGCGTCCGGGACGTTCCCCGGCATCTGGACTACCCGTATTGGTGTCCGAGAACTTTCGGCGACGACCTCGTCGCCGAGCACCGGCTCGACGACCCGTCGTGGGGGAACGTGCAGGACGCACTGGGGGCGCTCGTTGCGACGGTGCTCGATGCTCGGGTGAGCCCGTGGCGCCTGCACGTATTCACCGGAGTGCGCGGCGCGCCCCTGTGTGACGGTGCCGCCCTGGTGGTCGTCTGGCAGGTCTCGCACGCGTTCGCGGACGGCCGTGGGGCCACCGCCCTGGCCAGGGCGCTGTTCGGTGCGGACGAGCCACCGGCGTCCCCGCGTCCGGATCGAGGGCCCGTCGCGTGGGAGATGGTCGTTCGTGCCGCCGCCCGGTTTCCCGCGCAGGTCGTTCGCCTGGCGCGGTCGGGTCGGCGTGCGGCCGCTGCGGCACGCGCTCTCGACGCCGCGACCGCGGCAGGTGAGATACCGGCACCGGCCGCCGGGCGGCCACTCGTCGGCGTCAACTGCGATCCGGGTACCGAGCGCAGCGTCCGCGCCGTGGTGTTCAGGTCCGCTGCCTTCCGCGGTGGTGGACATACCGTCACCGTCGTCGCATTGACGGCGATCTCGGTGGCGCTGTCCAGGTTTCTCGAGACGCGCGGCGAGAGCGTGCCGGACCGGCTAGGTGTGGAGGTCACCGTGGCGGTCGGGGCCGTGGGTTCCGCGAACAACAACTATCGCAATGTCGGCGTCGACCTGTTCGTCACCGAGTCCGACCTGGGTGTCCGGGCTGCCCGCATCGCTGCCGATCTGGGTGCGCGTCGTGAGAGAGTGACCGATCCGCTGTTCGCGCAGCGCGACGCGGCAGCCGAGCATGTTCCGGCCCCTCTGTCGCGGTTCGGGATCGTTCGGTACGCGTCGCCGCGTCCCGTCACCGTCACGGGAAACACCGTGGTGTCGAGCGTCTTCCGTGGTTCTGCCGACCTCGCCCTCGCCGGTGGGCCGGTGGTGTTCAGCGCCGGATTCCCGGCACTGTCGCCGGCCATGGCGTTGACCCACGGTGTATACGGACTCGGAGAGACGGTCACGATCGGTGTGGCCGCGGGCAGTCGGGTGATTCCCGATCTCGATGCGTACGAGCAGATGGTGCGCGACGCCGTCGCCGAGGTCGGCGCGGCGCTCTCCCCGGCGAGGTGAACGCCGGTGGAATCCCACCGGCCACTGTGGTCCCGCGCATGTACCGTGCGGGGAGCAATCGAATCGGCGAGGCGGGGGCAGCACGGTCATGGGCGTATACGTAGTAACGGGATCAGCGTCGGGTATGGGCAGGGCGAGCGCGGAAAGACTGCGCGCCGCAGGCCACACCGTGATCGGTGTGGACATCCGGGACGCCGATGTGGTGGCCGACCTCTCGACTCCGCAGGGGCGGTCCGACGCCATCCGCGGCACCCTCGATCGGGCCGGAGCCACGCTCGACGGTGCGGTTCTCGCCGCCGGCCTCGGCCCCACTCCCGGTAGGGAACCGCTCATCGCCCAGGTCAACGTGCGAGGTGTGATCGATCTGCTCGTGGGCTGGCGCCCGGCGCTCGCCGCGGCCGGAAACAGCAAGGTGGTGGTCTTCGGCTCCAACTCCACGACGACCACGCCGGGCGTACCGAATTCTGCGGTGAAGGCGTTTCTCGCGGGCGACATGGACAAGGGCGTCGCGCGGGCCACCAGGATCGCCAAATCGGGGCCGCCGTTCACCTACGCAGCGTCCAAGATCGCGGTGACACGCTGGGTTCGCCGCACAGCGGTGACGCCGGAATGGGCGGGCTCCGGCATCCGCCTCAACGTGCTCGCGCCGGGTGCCATCTCCACACCACTGCTCGACGCACAACTCGACAGTCCGTTGAAGAGGGCGGTCGAGAGCTTCCCTGTTCCGCTCGGCGGATTCGGCGACGCCGAACAGATCGCGCAGTGGGTCGAGTTCATGGTGTCCCCGGCCGCCGACTTCATGGCCGGCAGCGTGGTGGTTGTCGACGGTGGCACCGAGGCATACTTCCGGCCGGACGACTGGCCGGTTCGCGTGCCGTTCCGGTCGATACCCGGATACCTGCGCCGGATGCGCTCTTTCGCTCGCAGAACCGGTACCTCGGGCGACTGACCCGCATCCCCCGATCGGTTGATGCCGTCTGAGACCGTCGGGCGATGTGGCGGCTCGCCCCCGCCGGGCAAGCTCGGACCATGCCCATCGTAGAAGTGAAAGGCCTGTACAAACGGTACGGCGACCGCGCCGCCGTCGACGGCGTGAGTTTCGATGTCCGAGAAGGAGAGATATTCGGCATTCTCGGCTCCAACGGGGCCGGGAAGACCACCACGGCCGAATGTGTTTCCGGCTTGCGGGCACCGGACGAAGGGACCGTACGCGTCGCCGGGCTCGACCCGGTCGCCGACCGCCGCGTGCTGACGGAACTGCTCGGGGCTCAGCTACAGCAGAGCGAACTCCAGCCGAAGCTGACTGTGCAGGAGGCTCTCGACCTCTACGCATCGTTCTACCCGCGTCCCGCGGACGGGACGGCGCTGGCCGAACGGCTCGGCCTCGAGCACGTGCTCGACACCCGGTTCGCGAAGTTGTCGGGGGGACAGCAACAGCGCCTCTTCATCGCGCTCGCGCTGATCGGATCGCCGCGGGTGGTAGTGCTGGACGAACTCACCACGGGCTTGGATCCGCGTGGCCGCCGCGAGACATGGTCGCTGATCGAAGAGATCCGGGACTCGGGGGTCACGGTGCTGCTGGTCACCCATTTCATGGAAGAGGCGCAGCGGTTGTGCGACCGGGTCGCGGTATTCGATACCGGCAGGATCAAGGCGCTGGGCACGCCCTCGGAACTCATCGCCCGCACCTCGACAGCGGTCGTCGTCTCGTTCCGCCCGTCGGCTCCGCTCGATCCGGAAGCCCTGACGGCATTGCCCGGAGTCCTGGCAGTGCGTCACGACCACGACCGGCTGGTCGTGGAAGGCAACGACGACTCGGTCGATGCGGTGCTCGCGCTCCTCGTTCGCGACGGCATCTCCGCTCGACGGCTCCGCATCACGGAAGCCACGCTCGACGACGCATTCCTCGATATCACGACCCCGGAGAAACGGCCATGACGACGACCGATACGAATCCTGTGACCGCGGTAGTGCGCACCGAAGCGCGCCTGTTCGTCCGCGAACCCGGCGCGATGTTCTGGATCCTCGCGTTCCCTGTCGTCCTACTGACGATTCTCGGCCTCATCCCCGTCTTCCGGGAGCCGGACGCGAGTCTCGGAGGACGCCGGGTGATCGATCTCTACGTTCCGACCGTGGTGTTGCTGTCGATGATCGTCGCGGGTATCCAGACGATGCCTGCTGTGCTGTCGTCGTATCGCGAACGCGGAATCCTGCGCCGGCTGTCGGTGACCCCGGTCCGGCCGGTGACAATTCTGCTGGCGCAGATCGTGGTTCACGCTGTGGCCGTGGCCGGGGCGGTCGTGCTCGCCCTGCTCGTCGGCCGTGGTGTGTTCGGAGTGGCATTCCCGGAGCAACCGTGGGGCTACGTGCTGGCGGTGTTCCTCACGCTTGCGGCGGCGCTGAGCATGGGCGCCGCGATTGCCGCCGTCTCGGGGACCACACGGATCGCGCAGACGATCGGCACCATCGTCTTCTTTCCGATGATGTTCTGCGCCGGGGTGTGGCTCCCGGTCCAGACAATGCCGGATCTGCTGCAGCGGATCGTCGAGGTGACGCCCTTCGGTGCGGCATCGCAGATCCTCGACCAGGCGGCCCGAGGGGAGTGGCCCAGTGCGGGTGGTCTGATGGTGGTGGCGTTGTGGGCGGTGGCATTGACGGCCGCAGCGGCACGCTGGTTTCGCTGGCAGTAGAGATCGGTCCGCGGCAGTGACACCGGTCGGCAGTGACATTCCGTTGGCAACGACGGCGGCACCCGTCATGCTGAACAACGTGGCGACGGACACCGCGATGGCAGCGCCCCCGACAGACGAGTACTGGGAGCGTATCTACAGGTGGGGACCGTGGGTGCTGCTCGCGGTCGGGACGATCCTGTCCCTGGCCTCCGCGAACCTGCTCATGACGCCGGCAGAACGTGTTTCGGCTCTGGTGCTGGTTGGCGCCGCAGTGTGCTGGGAGCGCTGGTGGTGGCGTCGCGACAAGGACGCTGTGTACTTCACCGGGCGCACTGTTCTTGCGTTCGTCCTGACCTGGCTCAATCCGTTTTTCGCGTTTTACGCCTTCATCGGGTACTTCGACGCAGAGCGGTTGCTCCCCGAGCGTTGGATGCGAGTGGGGCTGCTCTCGACAGCGGTGACGATGGCGGGATCCCAGAGCGGGGGTCTCCCGCCGTCGGGCCTCACCATGTGGATCGCGTTCGGTGCGTTGTTCGTCATCAACTCCTCGATCGTGATGATGATGCTCCGAATCAGTGCGCGAGAGGAGACGCTGACGCAGGAACGGATCGACGCGATCGCGGAACTCGAACGCACGAATCACCGTCTGGAACAGGCTCTCTCCGAAAACGAGGCACTCCACGCGCAGCTCGTGCTGCGCGCGCGGGAGGCGGGCATCGACGACGAGCGGCGACGTCTCGCCGCCGAGATCCACGACACCCTGGCGCAGGGTCTCACGGGGATCGTCACGCAATTGCAGGCGGCCCAGAACACCGTCGACCCGGTCGTGGCCGGGGGGCATGTGGAGCGGGCCGCGGCACTTGCTCGCCGTAGCCTGTCCGAAGCCCGTCGCTCCGTGCAGAATCTGCTCCCGCAGGCGCTCGAGCACGGCACACTCGACGAGGTGCTGGGCCGAGTGGTGAAGATGTGGGAGGCGGACTCCGGGGTAGCCGCCGTATTCACCGTGACCGGCACAGTCGAGCCGTTGCACGACGACATCGGCGCGACGCTCCTGCGCATCACCGAGGAGGCACTCGCCAACGTGAGCAAGCATGCGGGGGCGGGACGTGTCGGTGTCACGGTCTCGTATATGGAGGACGAGGTGAGCGTGGATGTGCGAGACGACGGATGCGGTTTCGATCCGTCCGCAGGATCGGTTCGCGGGTTCGGCTTGAGGGGCATGCAGTCCCGGGCGGCCCGCGTTGCCGGCGAAGTGACTGTCGAGTCGGAGCGCGGTGCCGGGACGGCGGTCTCGGTGCGGGTTCCGCTGGTGCGGGTGGGAGCAGCGGAATGAGCGCCGACGCGATCACAGTGCTGATCGCCGACGATCATCCGGTCGTCCGCGACGGCCTGCGTGGGATGTTCGCCGCGTCAACCGAATTCGCGGTCGTAGGAGAGGCGTCGTCCGGACCGGAGGCTGTGGTGGTGACTGTGGCGCTGGATCCGGATGTGGTGCTGATGGACCTGCGGATGCCGAGGGGCGGGGGAGTCGAGGCGATCGCCGAACTCACCGCCCGCAAGGTCCGGAGCCGCGTACTCGTCCTCACGACATACGACACCGACGCCGACGCCTTCTCGGCTATAGAGGCCGGAGCGATCGGCTACCTGCTCAAGGACACGCCGCGTGACGAACTGTTCGCGGCGGTGCGCGCTGTCGCGGAGGGGCGCACCGTCCTCTCGCCGGTGGTGGCGTCGCGACTGCTGTCGCGCGTGCGCGCCCCGGCCGCATCGAGGACGCTCAGCGCGCGGGAGCGTGAGGTACTGACCCTGGTGGCGAAGGGCACGTCGAACCGCGCGATCGCGCAGGAACTGTTCATCAGCGAGGCGACGGTCAAGACGCATCTGACCCACATCTTCGGGAAGCTCGAGGTGGCGGATCGCGCCGCGGCGGTGGCGACCGCGTACGACCGCGGCATCCTGGGCTGAAGCGCCCGCTTCGTACCTACCGGTGGGTAACCGGACCATCGGCAGACAGCCGAATGGGGCAGGACTACCCTGTATGGCTGTGACCTCACACTATGACGTCGTTGTCCTCGGAGCCGGTCCCGGTGGGTACGTCGCTGCTATCCGCGCGGCACAGCTGGGATTGAGCACCGCCATCATCGAGCAGAAGTACTGGGGCGGTGTCTGCCTGAACGTCGGCTGCATCCCCTCGAAGGCACTTCTCCGAAATGCCGAACTGGCACATCTCTTCACCAAAGAGGCCAAGACCTTCGGTATGTCGGGAGACGTGTCCTTCGACTTCGGTGCCGCCTACGACCGCAGCCGCAAGGTAGCCGACGGTCGCGTCAAGGGCGTGCACTTCCTGATGAAGAAGAACAAGATCACCGAGTACGACGGTAAGGGCTCGTTCGTCGACGCCAAGACCATCGAGGTTTCGCTCAGCAAGGGCGGAACCGAGCAGGTGACCTTCGACAACGTCATCATTGCGACGGGTTCGGTCACCAAGCTCCTGCCGGGAACCGAACTCAGCGAGAACGTCGTCACGTACGAGGAGCAGATCCTCACCCGCGACCTTCCCGGATCGATCGTCATCGTCGGTGCCGGTGCCATCGGCATGGAGTTCGGCTACGTCCTGAAGAACTACGGGGTCGACGTCACCATCGTCGAGTTCCTCGACCGGGCACTGCCCAACGAGGACGCGGACGTCTCCAAGGAGATTGCCAAGGCCTACAAGAAGCTCGGCATCACCATCAAGACCGGTGCCGCGGTCCAGAAGATCTCCGACAACGGCTCGGACGTCACCGTCGAGATCAAGGACAACAAGTCCGGCAACGTCGAGACGATGACCGTCGACAAGGTCATGCAGTCGGTGGGATTCGCCCCGCGCGTCGAAGGCTACGGCCTCGAGAAGACCGGAGTCGAGCTCACCGATCGCGGCGCCATCGCCATCGACGAACGGATGCGCACCAACGTCGACGGCATCTACGCCATCGGCGACGTCACCGCAAAGCTCCAGCTCGCCCACGTCGCCGAGGCTCAGGCCGTCGTCGCTGCCGAGACCATCGGTGGTGCCGAGACCCTCGAGCTCGGCGATTACCGGATGATGCCCCGCGCGACGTTCTGCCAGCCGCAGGTCGCGTCCTTCGGACTCACCGAGCAGCAGGCGAAGGACGAAGGCTACGACGTCAAGGTCGCGACCTTCCCGTTCACCGCGAACGGCAAGGCGCACGGACTCGCCGACCCCACCGGTTTCGTCAAGCTCATCGCCGACAAGACCCACGGTGAACTTCTCGGCGGCCACCTCATCGGCCCCGACGTCTCGGAGCTGCTCCCCGAGCTGACCCTCGCCCAGAAGTGGGATCTGACCGTCAACGAACTGGCGCGCAACGTCCACACGCACCCGACGCTCAGCGAGGCGCTGCAGGAGGCCATTCACGGTCTCGCAGGGCACATGATCAACTTCTGATCTTTCGAAACCTTCCGGTCGGGCGGACCCGTTCGGATGTACCGGCTCAGCCCGGGGCGACTCGACCGTCGTCCCGGGCTGACGTCGTTTCGAGGGATGCCCGCGCCCGGGTGCTGCAGATACGCTCCACGTTCACGAAGTACACGAAGAACCTCGTGGCGATCGAGGTCATCGCACGAAAGAAGGCGGCGTGACGACAACGAACGGTAAGGACGGCAAGCTCACCGTCATCGAAGGTCTCGCGACCCTCAACCCTCAGACCGGCGACACCCCGCGCATCGAGAAACTGGCGTCGGGGACGGGCGCCACGGTGATCCGTATCAGCTTCACCGCGGGGCAGACGATGGCGGATCATCAGGCGATGTTTCCCATCGTGGTGCAGACGGTCGTCGGCGACATTTCCTTCGGGACCGAGGAGCAGACCGTCTCGCTGGTGCCCGGCACCGCCGTTCACGTCGACGCGGGCATCGTGCACCGTCTCTACGCGAATATCGACTCGGTAGTGATGCTGACGATCTTGCGGTGATGTCGACGATCCCGCGGTGATGTCCGTGATCTCCAGGTGACGACGCGGCGGAGCCGTCCGGTTTGTCGCAGAGCCGGCGGCACCGCGCGTTAAGGTGACGAAATGGCGGAACGCGGAGCTCGGCCCCATGTACACCCGGTTCGCAAGTGGCTGTTGCACGCGGTGCGGCGACTGTTCACACCTCTCGAACCGGACCACTACCTCGAGATGATCAACCCACTTTGGTCCACCCGTGAGCTCCGCGGACGGGTGGAGCGGGTGGTGCCGGAGAGCGAGGACACCGCCTCGGTCCTCATCCGGCCCGCGTACGAGTGGCCCGGGCACGAACCGGGCCAGTACGTCCGGCTCGGAGTCATCATCGACGGCGTCTACCACTGGCGGGCCTACTCCCTGACGTCCGATCCGGACCCCCGGGACGGACTCATCAGCGTCACGCCGAAAGTCGTCGAGGGCGGGGTCGTGTCGCCCTACCTCGTACGGAAGATCGCCCCGGGCGAGATCGTGCGCCTCGGCGAGGTGGAAGGTGTCTTCACCCTCCCCGATCCGGTCCCGGCCCAGCTGCTGTTCATCAGCGCGGGCAGCGGCATCACGCCCATCATGAGCATGCTGCGCAGCCTCGATCACCGGAACCTGCTCCGCGACGTCGTGGTGGTGCACTCTGCGTCGGCCCCCGACGACGTGATCTTCTCCTCGGAACTGCGCGACCTCGACGCCCGCCATCCGGGTCTGTGCCTGGAGGTCTGGATCAGTGGCGAGCGGGGACGGATCACACCCGGTGACCTGGACGACGTGTGCCCGGACTGGCGCGCACGGGAAACGTTCGTCTCCGGGCCGCGTGAGCTGCTCGACGTGCTCGAGGAACATTGGAACGACCAGGCCGACTCGCAAAGATTCCACCTCGAACGTTTCCAGCCCGTTATCGGGGGGAATGCGGGAAGCGGCGAGGGCGGCACCATCCACTTCCTCGACAGCGAACAGGACGTCGAGTGCGACGGGGGAACCCCGATCCTGGTCGCGGGCGAGAACGCCGGCCTCAAGTTGCCGTACGGCTGCCGTATCGGTATCTGCCACACCTGCGTGGGCACGTTGCATTCCGGGCAACTCCGGGACCTGCGAACCGACGAGGTGAGCGAACCCACCGGGGCTTCGGTGCGTACCTGCATCCACACCGCGGAGGGTGACATCGAAATAGAGCTGTGAGCGGCGAGGGCTGCGACAGCTCCCGACGAATGGGGCACGTATGACGAACACCGAAGAGGCGACCGCACCCGCGTCTCCGGAAGTGGATAGCCCGCTCGCTCATCTGAGCGCAGAGACACTCGATCGTCTGGCCGAAGAATTCGATGCGATCCACGACGAGGTGTACGCAAGCCTCGGCGAGAAGGACCGCAAGTACATCAAGTCCGTCATCGCAGCGCAGCGCCAGCTCGTCGTGGCCGGCAGAGTCATTTTGTTCGCGTCCTCGTCGAAGCCCGCCTGGGTGGCCGGGACGGCATGCCTCGGGATGGCGAAGATCCTCGAGAACATGGAAATCGGACACAACGTCATGCACGGCCAGTGGGACTGGATGAACGACCCGGACATCCACTCCTCCGTGTGGGACTGGGACACTGCGTCCACGGCCGAAGCGTGGAAGCACTCGCACAACTACGTCCATCACACGTACACCAACATTCGTGGCCTGGACAAGGATCTCGGATACGAGATCATGCGGATCGACCCGAAACAGCGGTGGCAACCGGTCTACCTCGCCCAGCCGTTCTACAACGCCCTGCTCACCGTGCTGTTCGAATGGGGCGTCGCCCTGCACGACCTGGATCTCGAGGCGCTCTGGGCGGGCGAGAAGTCGCCCACGCAGGTACTCGAAGAGCTCAAGGGCATCGCCGGAAAGGCGAAGGCCCAATTGGTGAAGGACTATGTGGGGTGGCCGCTCGTCAGCGCCGCGGTGTTCGGCCTGGCGCAGGTCGCGATGCGCGGAAAGCTGCCGCAGCCGAAGACGTCCCGCGTGGGCGGATGGCTACGCCGATCCGGTAGGTGGGGCGCCGGCGCCGACATCGCCGACCGGTGGCTGCCCGGCGTCGAGAAGACGTTCCTGTCGACCCTGGCCGCGGACGTCACCGCCAACATCATCCGCAACGTGTGGGCCCACGCCATCATCTTCTGCGGCCATTTCCCGGACCAGACGTACACGTTCTCCAAGAAGGAAGTCGAGAACGAGTCGCGCGGCGGCTGGTATGTCCGCCAGCTCGTGGGTTCGGCGAACATCGAGGGAAGTCCGCTGTTCCACGTCATCAGCGGCAACCTCGGCTATCAGGTGGAACATCACCTGTTCCCCGACATGCCGAGCACCCGGTACTCCGAGGTGGCGCCCAAGATCAAGGACATCTGTGAGCGCTACGACCTGCCGTACAACACCGGGCGGTTCGGGCAGCAGTGGTGGATGGTGCACCGCACCATCGCACGTCTCGCGTTCCCCGGCGGCAAGGCACGCCCGAAGCCCGGCCCCTACCGCAGTTCCGCTGATCCGACGGGAGAAGCCGCCCCGAGCGAGGCGGCCCGTTTCCGTCGGCGGATGCCGTCGGACCACCCCGCCGCAGGCCCGGAGCACGAGGGCGGCGGCGTCGCCGTCGATCCGCCGCCCCGCTGACCCGTCCGTCTTCTACCGCCCCGACTGGCGGTAGGCGACCCAGCCCCCCCACCCGGTGCTGTACCCCCCGGCGGCGGGGGCGGCGGGCGTGGCCCCCCATCCCCCGACGGCGCGACCGTCCGACAGTTCCACGCTCGTCAGCGTCATCGGAGCGGGCAGAGCCGCCAGAAAACGGCCCAGTCCCGCTTCGGAGATGCGGAACAGTTCGCCCGCGATCGAGGCCCCTGCTCCGGCACCGTGGCGCACCAAGCCGGGCTTCGGCGGTGTGGTGTCCAGTGCCATCAGGCGATACGCATCGGACGTACGGATCTCTTCCGTGAAGCGCGCTCCGAGATTCTCGAGCTGGAAGTGGAGCGGTTGCCCACGCAGGTGTGCTCCGAACACGGCGAGGTCCACGCCGGAATCCACGAAGAGCGGAGCCGTGCCGCCCGTCAGTGCCGCCGCGACGTCGATCGCGATCTGATCGTGGAACGCCGGTACGACCACCATGACGCCGAACGGGTTGCCCGCGGCCGTGGGTTGTCCGGGCACCGCCACCGCCGCCATATCCAGCAGGTTGCAGAAATTCGTGTACGTCCCCATGCGGCGGTTGATTCCGAGTGGATCCGCCTGCACCGCAGCGATAGTCGGATGTTCGGTCGTCGTGGGCAGTAGCAGTCCGTCGAACCCGTCGAGGAGACGCACCGCCTGAGCCTTCGTGCGGGTGAGGGTGTCGAGGTCCGCGACGAGTTCGTGCGCGGCAGGCTTTCTCGCCCCGGCGACGATCGCGGCGACCGTCGGGTCCGCACCGGCCGGCGCGGCGGAGAGGAACTCGCCCACCGCGGCGTAGCGCTCGGCGACCACCGCGCCGTCGTAGAGCAGAGTTGCCGCGTCGAGGAGAGGGGAGATGTCCACCTCGTCGACGTCGATTCCGCGCTGCTGGGCCGCGACCACCGTGAGGGCGAACGCTTCGCGATACTCGTCGCACAGTGCGTCGAGGTCCTCCGGCCGCGGCACGGCCAGGCGAATCGCCGACGACGCGGCCAGTCGGACGTCGGCGGGCCAGGAACGGCTGCGTGCATCGCGAGGGTCCGGGCCCGCCATCACCGCTGCCGCGGCTGTGGCGAGGTCGAGGTCTCGCGCGAGGACGGTCAAGCAGTCGTAATCGATACAGGCAGGAACGACTCCGTACGTCGGGATGACACCGAGCGTGGCTTTGATGCCGACGATGCCGTTCAACGCTGCGGGCACCCTTCCGGATCCGGCTGTGTCCGTGCCGATCCCGATGTCGGCAATGCCCAGGCCCACCGCGACGGCCGAACCCGAACTGGATCCGCCCGAGACGCGCTCCGGGTCCCACGCACTCCGCACGGCACCGTACGGACTGCGGGAACCCACCAGCCCGGTCGCGAACTGGTCGAGGTTCGTCTTGCCGAGCACCACGGCACCGGCCTCGACGAGTCGCGCGACGCCGGTGGCGGTGGTCTCGGGGGTGTAGGCGAATTCGGGGCACCCCGAGGTCGTGGGTATCCCCGCGACGTCCACGTTGTCCTTCACGGCCACGAGCAGCCCCGCGAGGGGCAGGCTTTCACCCGCGGCGACGCGTGCGTCGACCGCTGCGGCGTCGGCGAGAATGCCGGTGGCGTCGCGGAGGGCGATCCACACCTCGGGCCGATCCACTTCCTCGATGCGGCGCAACGCATTCCGGGCTCGCTCGGTAGCGGTGATCGCGCTGCCCGGGGCGAGGGCCGCACTGTCGTTCGTTGCGCTGCCGGTACTCACGGTCATGCTGCTGCTCCGATCACGAGGAGTGGGGTACCGGGCGCCACTTTGCTACCGGGTTCCACGAGGACTTTCAGAACTGTTCCCGCCGCGTCGGTGAGGACGGGCATCTCGAGCTTCATCGCTTCGAGAATAACTGCGGTGGTACCGGCGGCCACGTGGTCACCTTCGGTCACCTCGACCCGCCAGACGTTGCCGACCATCGGTGCCTCCACGACCGTCGCGCCCGCAGGCATTCCGGCGAGGGGGTCGACGGGTGCGGACACCTCGACGGGTTCGGCATCGACGCGGTCGAACTCACCGGCGGCGTGCCACGCGCTCTTCTCGACTTCGAACGCCACGGATTGTTTCTCGTCGAACGCTGCGATCGACTCGGCATTGTCTTCGAGGAATCGGAGATGGTCGGCGAGAACGAACGTGCCGTCCGAGACGTCGGCGTCGAACCGGCCGGCCTTCGACGCGGCCCGGTACTCGAGCAACTGCTCCGGTGTCACCGGCTCCCAGACGATGCGGTCGAAGAACCGGAACAGCCACGGCTTGCCCTGTTCGAACGGCCCGGTCTGCCGGTAGCCGGACCAGATGGGGACGGTCCGGCCGACCAACTGGTACCCGCCCGGCGACTCCATGCCGTAGACACACAGATATTTGCCACCGATACCGACGGCGTCGGACGGGGTCCAGGTGCGCGCCGGGTTGTACTTGGTGGTCACGAGGCGGTGCCGGGGATCGAGGGGAACCGCAAGGGGAGCACCGAGATACACGTCGCCGAGTCCGAGGACGAGATACTCGGCGTCGAAGACGGCGTCACGCACCTGGTCGACGGACTCCAATCCGTTGATGCGGCGGATGAATTCGATGTTCGACGGCAACCAGGGCGCCTCGTCGCGGACACCGCTCCGGTACCGGGAGATCGCCTCGGAGATCGACGGGTCGTCGAACGAGAGCGGAAGACGCACGGTGCGGCTCGGAACCACGAGGTCGCGTGTCGCGGGGAGTTCGGTCTCGAGATCCTGCAGCACACCGAGCAGGCGGTAGGCCGGCAGCACATCAGGATCGAAGTGGATGTGCAGCGACCGCACGCCGGGCGTCACGTCCACGATTCCCGGAAGACCTGTCGCTGCGAGAGCCTCGGAGAGTGCGTGCACGCGCATGCGCAGCCCCAGGTCGAGCACCATGTCCCCGTACTCGACGAGGATGTTGTCGTCGCCGCCGCGCAGATAGACGGCCTCGGGACGGTCGAGGACGGCCTCCGTCCGGCCCAGTCGGCCACCGTCGGACGTGGTCTGCCGTTCCACCGGCGGAAGGTCCGCTCCGCGGACGGTGGCGGTGCGCAAGGCGGCCGCACCGGCGTCGGTCACCGGGACGAACCGCAACGAGTCACCCGGCCGGATCTGTCCCAGCTTCCAGCGGTGACCGGACACGACGGTGAGCGGGCACGCGAACCCGCCGAGGCTGGGGCCGTCGGGACCGAGCAGGATCGGGGTGTCACCCGAGACGTTGAGAGCGCCGACGCTGTACGGATTGTCGTGCAGGTTCGACGGGTGAAGACCGGCGTCGCCACCATCGGTGCGAGACCAGGTGGGTTTCGGGCCGTCGAGCCGGATACCGGTCCGGTTGGCGTGGCTCTGCACCGTCCAGGTGGTGTCGTAGAACTGGCTGATGTCTTCGGGGGTGAAGTAGTCGGGTGCCGGTTGCGGACCTTCGGCGACCGCGAGGTGCCAGGTGTGCGTGAACTCCGGCCGCCCCTCGGCCGGCACGGGAGCGGGCTCGCGGTCGGTGGCGGTGTCGGCGACGCCCAGGACATCGCCGGTGGCCACGGCGCGCCCGGTGACGCCACCGAAGCCGCCGAGCGTGAAGGTCGACGCGCTGCCGTGGTACAGCGGTACGTCCAGGCCACCGCGCACGGCGACGTAGGTGCGCAGGCCGGTGTCGGCGGGGGCACCCACGTCGAGCACCGCACCGGCGGGAACCTCGATCGGCTCCCACATCGGTACCGGCTCGCCGTCCAGCGTCACCTCGGCCGGGGCGCCGGTGACACACACGAACGTGGCGTCGGAGAACTCGAGGCGCGGGCCCTGCAGCGTGCATTCGAGTCCGGGAGCGCCCTCGGGATTTCCGACGGCCACGTTCGCCGCACGCAACGACAGGTCGTCCATCGGCCCGGACGGCGGGATTCCCACCTCCCACAACCCGGTACGGCCGGGAAAGTCCTGGACGGTGGTCATCGTGCCCGCCCGCACCACGTCGATACGGTGCCCGGTCGCGCGCAGTCCCGCCAGGGTGGAGGTGGCGTGCTCGGCGGCCAGAACCGGAGGGGCAGTGCAGATACGGCGAAGCTGGGGCAGGTTCGTCTGGACGCCGTAGAGATGGGTGTCGTCGAGCGCGTCGGCCAATGCCGCGAAGGCGGTGCGGCGGGACTCGCCGTGCACGATCACCTTGGCGAGCATCGGGTCGTAGAACGAGCTGACCTCGGTCCCGGTGTCCACCCACGTCTCGATCCGGGTGTGTGCGGGGAACTCCACCTGGGTGAGCAGGCCCGCGCTCGGCCGGTAGTCGTGTCCGGGGTCCTCGGCGTACACCCGCGCTTCCACTGCGTGGCCGCTGATCGCGGGTCCGGTGTCGGGCAGCGCGTCGAGCATGTCGGTCTCACCGCGCGCGAGCCGGAGCATCCATTCGACGAGGTCGACGCCTGTGACCTCTTCGGTCACAGGATGTTCCACCTGGAGCCGGGTGTTCATTTCGAGGAAGGATGCCTCACCTCGGTCGATGTCGTAGACGAACTCCACCGTTCCCGCAGACCGATAGTGCACGGAGTCCGCGAGCGCGCGGGAAGACGACAGCAACTGTTCGACGATCTCGTCGGGCAGGTTCGGAGCGGGTGCTTCCTCGACGACCTTCTGGTTGCGGCGCTGCAGGGAGCAGTCGCGGGTGCCGAGACTGAGAGTGCGGCCGTGCCCGTCGCCGAACACCTGCACTTCGATGTGTCGCGCATGTGCCACAAATCGTTCGAGGAACACACCGGACGAGGAGAAATTGGCCGACGCGAGGCGCAGCACCCGTTCGTAGGCGGAGCGGAGATCGTCGGGACCGAAGCACGCCTGCATGCCGATGCCCCCACCGCCACCGACTGCTTTGAGCATGACCGGATACCCGATGTCCTCGGCCGCGACGAGGGCGTCGTCGAGCGAGCCGAGTAGTCCGCTGCCCGCCACGAGCGGAACTCCCACGGCGCGCGCGGCCTCTCGCGCGGTGTGTTTGTCACCGAACACGCGTAACTGCTCGGGAGTCGGCCCGACGAACGCGATACCCGCCGCCTCGCACGCGGCAGCGAAATCGGCGTTCTCGGAGAGGAATCCGTAGCCCGGATGGATCGCACCGGCGCCGGTCGCCTGGGCGGCCTCGATCACCAGATCGGCGCGCAGATACGACTCGGCTGCGGGGGCCGGGCCGAGTCGCACGGCCACGTCGGCGAGTTCGACGTGTGCGGCAGAGGCGTCGGCATCGGAGTACACGGCGACGGTCTTGAGGCCGAGCAGATGAGCCGAACGCATGATGCGACAGGCGATCTCGCCGCGGTTGGCGACGAGCAGGGTATCGAAGGCGTAGGTCAAGGCGAGCTCCTCGGATAGGGGCGGGACGGCAGCGCTGTCAGTCGGCCAGCGACATCGCGGTGACCGCGCGGGTCACCCTGTCGAGAACAACGGAGAGAGATTCGCCGATATGGCGGTGGAGCAGGGTGCGAGCGGTAGGAAGGTCGTCGTCGAGGACGGCGTCGAGGATGCCGAGATGCTCTGCGATCGACGTTTCGATGCGGCTGTTGACCATGAAGTCGTACATCCGTACATGGCGAATCCGGGAGTTGACGGACTCGAGCGCGCTCACGAGTTCGGTGTTCCCGGACGACGCCAGCAGCGCCACATGGAACTCCTCGTCGGCGACGACGAAGCCCGGTTCCTGCGCCGGCGGGTCGTCGGCAAGTGCCCGCCACCGCGTACGTTCGGATTCGAGTGCCGTCCGGTCGTGCCGCACGGCCGGATCGTCGAGTGCGCGGGTGATGCCCTGCAATTCCAGGGTGATTCGCAGTTCGTACAGATTCCGGATGCGCGGAATGCTCGGCGGCTGGGGTGAGAATCCGTAGTCTTCTCTGCGAATCAGACCGTCGGAGACGAGCATCGCGAGTGCTTCGCGTACCGGAGTGCGTGAGATACCGAACCGTGCAGCGAGTTTCGGCTCCGTCATACGGTCGCCGACACGGACCGATCCGTTCATCACATCGTCACGCAACTGGCGGTAGACCTGGAGCCGCAGCGGCTCCGGTGTCCCTGTGTCCGTTTCTGTCGACATAGCTGTATACGCTATTGACCTGCGATGACACCGTTGTGACGCCGTGTTACGGCCGGGTTAGAGGATGCTCACGTTCACCGTGTGAGCAGGTGCCGGTGACTAACCGAAGTCGCGTTCGAGGCGGAGAGTGCCGATCGTGGTGGCCAGACCGTCGTATTGGGTGACCAGCAAGCAGAATTCGATGAGCTTTCGATCGTCGAGGTGATCCGCGAGCGTCGACCACGTCTCGTCCGAGAGGTCTTTCGTCGCGACCAGTTCGTCGACGGCGCCGAGGATCGCGCGGTGACGGGGGCTCCAGCCCTCGGCGTCCGGCCCGGCGACGATGCGCGCACGGAGGTCGTCGGTAATGCCGGCGCGCCGGCCCAGCCGGGTGTGATGGTCGGTCTCGTATGCGCTGCCCCGCAAGTGCGCGACCCGCAGGATGATCATCTCGCCCTCGAAGCGGCCGAGCCTGCCGAAGGGCATCAACATTCCGGAATAGTGCAGCCATCCCCGGAACAACCTGCCCGTCCGTCCGAGCGTGCTGAACAGATGGGCGTCGGTGGTCCCCGCCGCCGCGGAGAGCGCTTTCCATGCGGCCCAGTTGAGAGGGCCGAGTTCCCTGAAACGTCCGGGCCGGATGCGGGGCGTCATACCCGCCAGTGTCGCACGATCACTCACGGACCGCCCGGGCAAGCCGCGCCACGTTCAGGGCTTCCTCCGAGCGCCGTACGACTACGGTCCGGGAGGTGCCGATGTGTTCGAGGAGCATGCGGTGCGCGTCGTCGAGTCTGTTGTCCAGGACGAGTTCCGCGACGGCGATGTGCTCGTCGACCGTGTCGGAGATCCGGTCCGGGGTGAGGTAGTCGAACATGCGCACCGGCCGCACTTTCTGATTGACCACGGCGAGTGCGTCGCACAGCGCACGGTTTCCGGACGCTGCCAGCATCGTGAGATGGAATTGCTCGTCGAGCGTCACAAATCCTGCGTCGGGTTCCGGAAGATTTCGGCGGATGCCGTACCAGCGGTCGAGTTCGGGACCGAGAATGTCGGGGTCGTGCCGGATGGAGTCGTCGTCCCGCGCGCGCCGGATTCCGCGAAGTTCCAGGGTGATCCGGAGTTCGTAGAGGCCCGCGAGATCTTCGAGGCGCGGGCGATACGGAAACAACCCGTACTCGCGACGTTCGACGAGACCGTCGGACACGAGCCGAGCCAGCGCCTCGCGCACCGGGGTGCGCGACACCCCGTAGTGCTCGGCGAGCCGTTCCTCACTGAGGCGTTCGTCGGGGGTGAGGTCGCCGGACATCAGATCGGTGCGCAAGGCGCGGTAGACCTGTTCCCGCCGGGTGACGCCGGGACGCATCAGATCGCCATCGCCGCGCGGACGGTTGTCGCGGCGTCCGCGCCACCCTCTCCGGTGGAGGTGACGCGCCCGGATTCGAGCACGTAGTAGTGGCGCGCGTTGTCGAGGGCGAAGCCGATGTGCTGTTCGACGAGCAGGACACCGAGGTTTCCGCCGCGACTGAGTTCGACGATGGTGTTCTCGATCTCGGCGACCACCGAGGGCTGGATGCCTTCGGTCGGTTCGTCGAGGATGAGCATGCGCGGCTCGGTGATCAGAGCGCGCGCGATCGCGAGTTGCTGACGCTGGCCGCCGGAGAGCAGCCCCGCGCGACGGTCGAGCAGTGGGACGAGCGCGGGGAACAGGTCGAGCATATCGGCGACGAGCTTCTTGCCGTTCTTGCGGCCGTCCGCGACGACCTGCAGGTTTTCGCTACAGGTGAGCTGCCCGAACGACTGCTGGCCCTGCGGCACGTAGGCGAGTCCCCGGGCCACGCGTGCTGCCGGCCGGAGCCCGCTGATGTCGTGCCCGTCGAACAGGATCTTGCCCGAGGAGATCGGAAGCAGACCGACGGCAGCGCGCAGCAGCGTGGTCTTCCCGGCGCCGTTGTGGCCCATCACGGCGGCGACTCCGTCGGAGGGAACGGTGACCGAGACACCGTGGATGACTTCGGTGCGGCCGTAACCGGCTCGCACGTCGACGAGTTCGAGCATCATGCCTCCTGGAAGGTGTCGGTGCCGTCGGAACCGACCGCAGCTGCGGTGCCGAGGTAGACCTCTTGGACCTGCGGATCGTTCTGCACCTCTTCGACGGTGCCGTCCGCGATGACCTTGCCGCGGGCCAGCACGGTCACGGAGGTCGCGAACGCACGCATGAAGTCCATGTCGTGTTCGACCACCACGACGGTGCGCTGCGCGCCGATACGGCGCAGCAGTCGGCCGGTTTCCTCGCGTTCGTCGCCGCTCATGCCCGCGACCGGCTCGTCGAGCAGCAACACGTCGGCGTTCTGGACGAGGAGCATTCCGATCTCGAGCCACTGCTTCTGGCCGTGCGCGAGGATGCCTGCCGGCGTGTCGCGGTGGGCGGACAAGCCGATCGTCTCGAGGGCTTCCTCGATTTCGGGCAGCACATCTTTACGGCGGCGCAGTAGTTGCCACGGGGAGCGCCCGGCACCTGCGGCGATATCGAGATTCTGGAGCACCGACAGTTCCTCGAACACCGACGCGGTCTGGAACGTCCGGCCGACGCCGAGGCGGGCGATCTTGTGCGTCTTCTTGCCGACGAGTTCGATTCCGGACTTGGTGATGGAACCGGTTGCGGGGACCAGGCCCGTGACCGCGTCGACGAGGGTGGTCTTGCCCGCGCCGTTGGGTCCGATCAGGAAGCGCAGGTCTCCCTGCAGGAGTGTGAGGTTCACTCCGTCGACGGCGTGGAAGCCGTCGAAGGTGACTCGCAGATCGCGGATTTCGAGGTAGTCGCTGGCCATGCCGGCGTTGCCGCCGTAGACGGGTGCGTTCATCGTGCCGGCTCCAATTCGGTCGTCGCTGCGGGTACGTCGTCGGCGGGTGGTGCGGGCCGGGACCGGCGGCGCCGGCGCCATACGGTGGCGAGTCCGGCCAGGCCGGCGGGGAAGAAGCCGACCACCACGATGAACAGCAGTCCCTGAGCGTAGGTCCAGGCCGAGGGGAAGTTCTCCGACAGCGCGGTCTGGGCCCACGCGACTCCGATCGCGCCGAGGACCGGCCCGAGCAGGGTGCTGCGGCCTCCGATGGCGACGCCGATGAGGAAGGCGATGGACGGAACGATGCCGATGTCGGCGGGGGAGATGATGCCGACGATGGGAACGAACATCGCTCCGGCGATGCCGGCGAAGAACGCGGCGACGGTGTAGGCCACCACCTTGATGTTGGCGGGGTCGTAGCCGAGGAACCGGACGCGTTCCTCCTGGTCGCGCACCGCGACGAGTAGTTCACCGTAGCGGGACTGCATCAACTGCCGGGTTGCGGCGACGACGAGCAGCAGGATGGCCGCCACGATGAAGAACAGCATCCGCTTGTTGACGGGATCGGAGAGTTCGAAGCCGAAGAAGGTGCGGAACCGGTTGAGGCCGTTGGAACCGCCGGTGGACTGCTGACCGACGAGCAGGATGGCGAAGGCGGCGGCGAGGGCCTGGGACAGGATCGCGAAGTAGGCGCCTTTCACACGTCGCTTGAACACACCGAGCCCGAGCAGTGCCGCGACGAGCGCCGGGACGATGAGGATCGCCAGGATCGCGACGAACGGTGAGGTGAACGGCACCCAATATGCCGGTAGCTCACGGATTCCCGCGATCTGCATGAAGTCGGGGACGGAGTCCTCACGCAACTGTGCGTCGGCAATTTTGAGATGCATTGCCATGATGTATGCGCCGAGCCCGAAGAACACGCCCTGCCCGAGGGTCAGCATGCCGCCGCGCCCCCATGCGAGCCCGATTCCGACGGCGACGATCGCGAAGCACAGGAACTTGCCGAGCAGGCCCAGCCGGAAGTCGGACAGGAACGCCGGCGCGATGCCGAACAACACGAGCGCGGCGAGCGCGAATCCTGCTGCGGTGCGGACGGGTCCGGGTTGTGTCAGGGACCGGGGGGAGAACGTCACAGACATCAGACCAGGCTCCTCGTCTTGACGGCGAACAGGCCTTGGGGACGGACCTGCAGGAAGATCACGATGATCACGAAGACGATCACCTTCGCGATCGAAGCGGTGGTGGAGTATTCGATGAACGAATTGAGCAGACCCAGGGCGACGGCGGCGAGCACGGCGCCTTCGATCCTGCCGAGGCCGCCGATGACGACGACGAGGAACGCGTCGATCAGGTACGCCTGCCCGATGGTCGGGCTGGTCGAGCCGATCAGCGTCAGCGCCACGCCGGCAAGGCCCGCGAGGCCCGAACCGAGGAAGAACGTGGTGATATCGGTGCGGCGCGAGGAGATCCCGACGGTTTCCGCGAGGTCGCGGTTCTGCACGACCGCGCGGATCCGGCGGCCCATCGGGGTGTACTTCATCGAGGCGATGAGTGCGATCACGCAGATCACCGACAGCGCCAAGATGAACAGGCGGGTTTTCGGTACCACCGCGCCCAGGATCTCGACACCGCCCGACAGCCAGGCCGGGGCCACGACGTTGACGGCGGGTGCGCCGAAGATGTCGCGGGCGGCCTGCTGGAGCAGCAGGCCCACACCGAACGTGACGAGCAGGGTGTCGAGGGGCCGGTGGTACATGCGGCGGATGAGGGTGACCTCGAGCAGGACACCCATCGCTCCACCGACCAGGAAGCCGACGAGCAGCGAGACGAACAGGGACACACCCGCGGACGAGATCACCTGCTGGACCACGAAGGCGGTGTAGCTGCCGGCCATGATGAATTCGCCGTGGGCCATGTTGATCACGCCCATCTGCCCGAAGGTCAGCGACAGGCCCAGTGCCGCCAGCAGCAGGATCGAACCGATACTCAATCCTGTGAACAACTGTCCTACAAGGACATCCATGGTGCCTCCCTGGTCGGCTTCCCGGTCGTGAGCGTCAGTTTCCGGAGAGTCCGGCAGCCCAGTCGTAGGACTCGAGGTACGGATCGGGATCGACGGCGCCGTCCGACTCCCACACGGTGTAGATCAGGCCGTCGCCGCGGATTTCACCGATACGGGCGGTCTTGGTGATGTGGTGGTTGTCGCCGTCGATTGTCACGGTGCCTTCAGGAGCGTCGAAAGAGACTCCGTCGGAGGCTTTCACGACGTCCTCGACCGCAAACGACTCGGCCTTCTCGACGCTGTTCTTCCACAGGTAGACCGAGGTGTAAGCAGCTTCCATCGGGTCGGACGTCGGCTTGTTCGCGCCGTACTTCGCCTTGTACGCCTCGACGAACGACGCGTTCTCGGGGGACTCGACGGTCTGGTAGTAGTTCCACGCGGTGAGCTGGCCTTCGATGTTCTGCGCGCCGATACCCACGACCTCTTCCTCGGCGATGGACACCGAGACGACCGGCATGTCCTTCGCGTCGAGACCCGCGTTGGTGTACTCACGGAAGAACGCGACGTTGGAATCGCCGTTCAGCGTGTTGAATACGGCGTCCGCGTCGGCGGTGCGGACCTTGTTGACGATGGTGGAGAAGTCGGTCGACCCGAGCGGGGTGTAGTCCTCGCCCTTGATCTCGATGCCGTTCGCCTCGGCGTAGGCCTTGATGATCCGGTTCGCGGTCTGCGGGAACACGTAGTCGCTGCCCACCAGGTACAAGGACTTCACGCCCTGTTCCTTGAGGTAGTCCAGCGCCGGCACGATCTGCTGGTTGGTGGTCGCACCGGTGTAGAAGATGTTCGACGACGACTCGAGGCCCTCGTACTGGACCGGGTAGTACAGCAATGCGTTGCGATCCTCGAACACCGGGAGCATCGCCTTGCGGCTGGACGATGTCCATCCTCCGAATACCGCTGCGACACAATCGGAGCTGATGAGCTTCTCGGCCTTCTCGGCGAAGACCGTCGGCTCCGAGGCACCGTCTTCCGCGACGACCTGGATCTGCTTTCCGAGGACGCCGCCGTCCGCGTTGATCTCTTCCACGGCGAGGGCGATCGAGTCACGCACGGTGACCTCGGAGATCGCCATCGTGCCCGAGAGCGAGTTCAGCGAACCGACCTTGATGGTGTCGCCCGAGGTGTCGACACAGGACGTGCCACCGGAGGCGCCCGCCGACGAGTCGGGCGTGTCTCCCGCGCGGCTTCCACAGGCGGTCAGGACGAGACCGACGGCGACCAGCGCTGCAGGCGCCGCGATGGCGCGAGTGGCGAACTTGGACCTGGCAACTGACATGAAGGTGCCCTTCCTTCGAAGGTGGGACCGGAGAGGACCGGTGTATCCGGCGGCGTATACAACTCTGTATCCGCGAGGCCAAACACTAGAAGGGCGTTGTTGCGCCAGAATATCTCCCGGTCACAGTTGTGTGACGCGGGTGACGAGTGTGTTACATCGTCCTTACAGCGCTGTGTGCGAGTCGGTGACGCGTCGTCAGCGGACGAGATACGGAGACACCGAACTGCGGTGCTCGTTGATGTCGATCTCCTTGCCGAGGGGCGGGAACGCCCGCTGCGGGCAGTTCACGCGCTCGCACACGCGGCAGCCCGACCCGATCGGGGTGCCGGGATTGCTTTCGTCGAGGTCGAGACCGTCGGCATAGACGAGACGGTGGGCGTGGCGCAGTTCGCAGCCCAGCCCGATCGCGAAGGTCTTGGACGGCTGCCCGTAGCGAGCCGCGCGGCGCTCGACGGTGCGGGCAACCCAGAGGTAGCGCCGGCCGTCGGGCATCTGTGCGATCTGCGTCATGATCTTGCCGGGGTAGGCGAACGTCTCGTACACGTTCCAGAGCGGACAGGTGCCACCGCTCGTCGAGAAGTGGAATCCGGTCGCCGACTGTCGTTTCGACATGTTGCCGGCGCGGTCGACCCGGACGAAGGAGAACGGGACGCCACGCAGCTTGGGCCGCTGCAGTGTGGAGAGGCGGTGGGTGATCGTCTCGTAGCTCACGCCGTAGAAAGCGGAGAGCCGCTCGATGTCGTACCGGAAGTTCTCGGAGATCTCGTGGAACTGCGTGTACGGCAGGAGCAGTGCGGCCGCCCAGTAGTTGGCCAGGCCCAAGCGGGCGAGAGTGCGCGACGCGTCGCTCGTGAACGCACCTTCGTCGACGAGGCGGTCGATGAGGTCTCCGCATTCGAGGTACGCCAGCTCGATGGCGAGTTTGAACACCTGCTGGCCACCCGACAGCTGGGGCGCTACCTCGAGGATCCGGGTCTCCGGGTCGTAGCGGTGGAGGATGTTCTCGCCGAGGTCGATGCGCTTGACGATCTGGACGTCGTGCGCGGTCTGCATGCGCTTGGCGATCTCCCCGCCCACGTCGCCACGGTGGAATCGGATCCGGTTGGCGAGTTCCTCCGCTGCCGTGTCGAGATCGTGCAGGTAGTTGTGGCGCTGATAGAAGTAGTCGCGCACTTCTTCGTGCGGCATGGTGATGGCGCCGCTGCCGCTGCCGTCGCTGTAGCGGTCTTCGGTGGCCGCGGCGAGTTGCGCGGTGGTGTTCCGGAACCGGCGGTGCATGTTGACCATGGCGCGCGCCAGGTTGGGATGCGCCGCGACCATCTCCGCGATCTCCTGGGCATCGGTGTCGATGCCCATCTCCTGGTCGAGCGCGACCTCACGCATCTCTGCGATGAGCCGGGTGTCGTCCTGGGAGGAGAAGAACGTCGTGTCGACCCCGAACACTTCGCTGATGCGCAGGAGTACCGGCACGGTGAGAGGCCGGACGTCGTGTTCGATCTGGTTCAGGTAGCTGGCGGAGATCTCGAGCGTCTTGGCAAGCGCGGCCTGGCTCAGTCCCCGCTCGGTGCGTAGCTGGCGCAAGCGGGCGCCGACGAAGGTCTTGGCCATTCGCCCAGGGTAAAGCCCGGTCGGGGTGCTTCGCAATGTGTTGTTCGCAGGTTGTTAAGAGAAGGCGTCCGTTGAGCGCCGGGGAGCCGGATCCGGCCGGTGCCGGTCCTGTGAGTGCGCTCACAGAGGCGCGGGTTCGGTGGTGAGTGCCGGGCTCGGTGGCGCGTCCTCCGGCTCCGGTCGTCGCCACATTACTTTTCCGGCATAAGCCGAGGTAGGAACCTACCGGCGGGTAACCAAAGGGTAAAAAACCCGGTCGTTGGCGGGGCCACTTATTAGCAACCTTTGCAAGGGCCCGTTCGAACCTAGCCAAGATTGGCATTAGCAACAGGTAGACGGGGTTTTTCGGCTGTGTCATTGTCATGGAGTACATCCGAAAGGAACGCAAAGGATGTGAAGCCGTACGTATGTACTGCTGAGCGTTCATAGCGGATTCAGATCGAGAGAGTGGAGCTTTTTGATGTCGACTACCGGCACCCCGAGGACCGCTGAGGAAATTCAGAAGGACTGGGACACCAACCCCCGCTGGAACGGGGTTACCCGTAACTACACGGCCGAGCAGGTCGCGAAGCTGCAGGGCACCGTCGTCGAAGAGGCCACCCTCGCGCGTCGCGGCTCCGAGATCCTCTGGGATCTCGTCAACAACGAGGACTACATCAACTCCCTGGGCGCCCTCACCGGCAACCAGGCTGTGCAGCAGGTCCGCGCCGGCCTCAAGGCCATCTACCTGTCCGGCTGGCAGGTTGCCGGCGACGCGAACCTGTCGGGTCACACCTACCCGGACCAGTCGCTGTACCCGGCGAACTCGGTCCCGCAGGTCGTGCGCCGTATCAACAACGCACTGCTGCGCGCCGACGAGATCGCCAAGGTCGAGGGTGACACCTCGGTCGAGAACTGGCTGGCACCGATCGTCGCCGACGGCGAAGCCGGCTTCGGTGGCGCACTCAACGTGTACGAGCTGCAGAAGGCCATGATCGCGGCCGGCGTTGCCGGTTCCCACTGGGAGGACCAGCTCGCTTCCGAGAAGAAGTGCGGCCACCTCGGTGGCAAGGTGCTCATCCCCACCCAGCAGCACATCCGCACCCTGACCTCGGCTCGCCTCGCAGCCGACGTCGCCGACGTCCCGACGGTCGTCATCGCCCGTACCGACGCGGAGGCAGCCACGCTGATCACCTCCGATGTGGACGAGCGCGACCGTGAGTTCCTCGACGGCACCCGTACCGCCGAAGGCTTCTACGGCATCAAGAACGGCATCGAGCCCTGCATCGCTCGCGCCAAGGCCTACGCCCCGTACTCCGACCTCATCTGGATGGAGACCGGCGTGCCGGACCTCGAGGTTGCGAAGAAGTTCGCCGAGGCAGTCCGCAGCGAGTTCCCGGACCAGCTGCTCGCCTACAACTGCTCCCCGTCCTTCAACTGGAAGGCACACCTGGACGACGCGACCATCGCGAAGTTCCAGAAGGAGCTCGGCGCGATGGGCTTCAAGTTCCAGTTCATCACGCTGGCGGGCTTCCACTCGCTCAACTACGGCATGTTCGACCTGGCGCACGGCTACGCCCGCGAGGGCATGACCGCCTTCGTCGACCTGCAGGAGCGCGAGTTCAAGGCTGCTGCAGAGCGTGGCTTCACCGCCATCAAGCACCAGCGTGAGGTCGGCGCCGGCTACTTCGATTCGATCGCCACCACCGTCGATCCCAACACCTCCACGGCTGCCCTGAAGGGCTCCACCGAGGAAGGCCAGTTCCACTAGGAACAGCGCCACCCAGGTCCACCCCGCGGCGGGATCCCTCAGGTCCCCGATATCCCGCCGCGGGGTGCGCGCGCATCCAGCGACGACCTCTCACGACCCCACAAACGAGAAGGAGCTGACGTGACCAGCGAAAAGATTCAGCGCGTCGGCGTGATCGGCGCCGGCATCATGGGCGCAGGTATCGCCGAGGTGTGCGCACGCGCTCATGTCGACGTACTCGTGTTCGAGCAGACCCGCGAACTCGCGGCAGCCGGACGCGCCCGCATCCTCCGGTCGCTCGACCGTGGGGTGAGCACCGGCAAGATCACCGAACGCGAGCGGGAGCAGGCTGCATGGCGGTTGCGCTTCACCTCCGACCTCGGTGACTTCGCCGACCGTCAGCTCGTCGTGGAGGCCGTCGTCGAGGACGAGAAGGTGAAGAGTGAAATCTTCGCCGAACTCGACAAGATCGTCACCGATCCCCACGCGGTGCTGGCGTCCAACACGTCGTCGATCCCGATCATGAAGCTCGGCATCGCGACCGCGGCTCCCGAGCGAGTCATCGGGATGCACTTCTTCAACCCGGTGCCCGTGCTCCCGCTCGTCGAGCTGGTCACCACGCTGAAGACCGGCTCCACGGTCGCTCGGCGCGCGGAGGCGTTCGCTGCGGACGTACTCGGTAAGCAGGTCGTCCGTTCGTCGGATCGTGCCGGCTTCATCGCGAACGCGCTGCTCGTGCCGTACCTGCTGTCGGCGATCCGGATGGTCGAATCCGGGTTCGCAACCAAGGACGATATCGACAAGACGATGGTGCTGGGCTGTGCTCACCCGATGGGCCCCCTCGCACTGACCGACCTTGTCGGACTCGACACGGTGAAGGCGATTGCCGACTCGATGTACGAGGAGTTCAAGGAGCCCCTGTACTCCGCACCGCCGCTGCTGCAGCGGATGGTCGAGGCGGGGCTCGTCGGAAAGAAGTCGGGCGCCGGCTTCTACGAATACGCCGACAAGGGCCGCGCGATCAAGAAGGCCAGCTAGCCAGTCAGCACCACCGTACTTCGGCGCCCGTGCTCCGACAGCAGTGCTTCACGCACCGGCTGCCGGTGCACGGGCGCGAAGTGCATGAGGGAAAGGTCGACTCCGACATGGCAACTCCTGCCGACGGATACGGGTCAAGCATCCTCGGGTATCCGCGTATCGGGCCCCGCCGTGAACTCAAGCGTGCTCTCGAGTCCTACTGGCACGGCACGAGCACGCGCGACGAACTCGTCGCCGTCGCTCGCGACATCCAGGAAGACACCTGGCGCGAGCTCGCGGCGACCGGCCTGACCCAGGTCCCCGGAAACACGTTCTCCTACTACGACCATGTGCTCGACAACGCCCTGTTGTTCGGCGCGGTCCCCGAGCGGTTCCGCCCACTGCTGGGTGAACTCGACCCGCTCGATTTCTACTTCACGATGTGCCGCGGGCGTGAGGATTTCCCGCCCCTCGAGCTCGTGCGCTGGTTCGGCAGCAACTATCACTACCGCCAGCCGGAACTCGACGAGAACACGGTCTTCGAGCTGAATTCGGCAGCGGTTCTCGACGAGTTCGAACGGGCGAAGGCCGACGGCATCGAACTCCGGCCCGTCGTGCTCGGCCCGGTGTCGCTGTTGCTGCTGTCCAAGGTCGCGCCCACCTCCGCTCGAGAAGGTTTCCGGACCCTCGACCTTCTCGATTCGCTGCTCCCGCAGTACGAGAAGCTGTTCGAGCAGCTCGCGCGCGCCGGCGCCACGTGCGTCCAGCTCGACGAGCCGTCGTTCACCGAGGATCGCAGCGACGACGAACTGGCCGCGCTGCGCCGGGCATACGACGTGCTGGCGCATGCCCCGCTGCGTCCGCGCATCCTGGTCACAGGACCGTACGGCTCGTTCGGTGAAGCGCTCCCCATCCTGGCGTCGTCGAAGGTCGAGGCGATCGGTCTCGATCTCGTCAACGGCAGGATGAGCGCCGACGAGTTCGCGGCTGTGCCCGGTCTCAAGCGGAAGCGGATCTACGCGGGTGTCGTCGACGGCCGCAACGTCTGGAAGACGGATCGGCGTCGCACTCTCGAATACATCCAGTCGATCGCGGCGATTGCGCCGGACCTCGTCGTCTCGACGTCGTGCTCGTTGCTGCACGTTCCGTACGACCTGCTCGTCGAGTACGACATCCCCGGCGATGTGGCCGACCGCCTCGCATTCGCGAAGCAGAAGGTCGGTGAGGTGGTCTCGCTCGCGAAGGCGCTGACCACCGGCGCCGAGGAACGGTGGCGGAGGCCGCCGGTGTCGGTGCACTTCAAGCAGAAGCACACCGTCCGGGCCCGGATGAACGCGCTCACACCCGAGCATCGCCATCGCGCACCGTACGAGGAGCGCCGAGCTGCGCAACAGGCACGGCTGAATCTTCCGCCCGTGCCGACCACGACGCTGGGGTCGTTCCCGCAGACGGACGACACCCGCAAGGCTCGGTACGAGCTGGGGCAGGGACGGCTGTCGTGGGAGGAGTACGTCAAGCGCATCCAGGAGACGATCGAGTCCACCATCCGTCTGCAGGAGGACATCGGACTCGATGTGCTCGTGCACGGTGAGCACGAACGCAACGACATGGTGCAGTACTTCGCCGAACTGCTGGAGGGTTTCGCGACCACCCACTACGGGTGGGTGCAGGCCTACGGTTCGCGCTGTACTCGTCCGCCGGTTCTGTACGGCGACATCGTGCGGCCGAAGCCGATGACGGTGGAGTGGATTTCGTTCGCTCAGTCGTTGACGGACAAGCCGGTCAAGGGAATGCTCACCGGTCCGGTCACCATGCTGGCTCGTTCGTACGTGCGGCAGGATCAGCCTCTGCACGAAACGGCCGATCAGCTTGCGCTCGCAATCCGCGACGAGATCGCAGATCTCGAGCGAGCGGGCATCGCGATCATCCAGGTCGACGAACCCGCTATCCGCGAGTTGCTTCCGCTGCGGCAGGACGGCCGGGCCGAGTACCTGGACTGGGCGGTCGACGCGTTCCGTCTCGCGACCGGTGGCGCCAAGCCCGAGACGCAGATCCATACGCACCTGACCTACTCGGGTCAGGAGTCGGTGGTCGAGGCGATCGAACGGCTGGACGCGGACGTCACCGCCATCGTGGCAACGCGGTCCATCGGCTGGGTGCTCGAAGCGATCAAGGACAGGGCACTGTCCCACGGTGTCGGACCGGGTGTGTACGAATCCCGGTCCGCCCGGATCCCCGACATCGACGAGCTCGACGAACTGCTCTCGGAGGCAGCGGAATCCGTGGAGCTCGACCGGTTGTGGGCGAACCCGGACGGTGGGCTCAAGACGCGTCACTACTGGCAACTCGAGCCGTCGCTGCGGAATCTCGTGGCCGCTGCACGCAGGCTCAGGCGCCGGGCGTCTTCGAACGCCGGGTAGTCGCAACCCGCCTGACACCACACCGCCCCCCCCCCGGGGGGGCGGGGGGGGGGGGGGGGGGGCGGGCCCCGGGGTGGGGGGCCCCCCCCGGGCCCAGCGCCAGCGCGACGCCCTGACCGATTCCCTGCCCGGCACCGGTGATCAGTGCAACCTTGCCGTCCAGCTTGCCCATGAGATCTCCCTGTCGTC